>CBHWDR010000085.1:0-8912 GCA_966112575.1 uncultured Chitinophagales bacterium | reverse complement strand
CTGGGAATCCTCAAACTCTCTGAATCTCTAGCTTGAAGCCATCCTTGCCTGCTAATAGAGTAAAACCTTCCAATTAATTAAGTTTAAGACTCATACAACATTGCAGCTAACGCTTCCGGGCTTACCGAAGGCTGAATTATAAGATCGGACTTTGCCGGGAAGTCGGCTTTCGGTAAGTCGTTGTTAGGCGTTTTTATCCAGATTACATACCTACAGTAACCCAGTTGGCCCCAGTTTGAAAATCGCTTAGTTTTCGAGAGTATAAATCTTCGTTTTACCGTCCCTCTTGTAAAGCCCATCTTGTTTTAGTAACATTTGAGGTTTGTCTGACTTCTCAATTTTGATTTCACTGTACGCAAGAAATAAACGTGGTAAAGAGAACCGGACCTCTATATTACTCTCCTCACCAACAACCAGTGACGGCTGCTCGCCATAGATTAATATCAGAGGAACGACTAAGAGGTCTTTGTATAACGTGCGGTTCAGTACCAGACTTCCCTTTTCGTCAGTTGACACATCATCGTGCCTGCCACTTTTATGTATCGCTTCTAGGTAGATGGCGTAGGTTAACGGCTTATCATATCTGTCATATAGGGTTATCGTTATTGTGGAGTCTTCTGAGGTTCCAGACCTTTTAATATCACGAATAGGCTGAAGGCTGTCAATCGGGAGGGAGTAAAACGTAACGACATTGCTCTTCGAGACGCGATACTTCCCAAACGATATTATAGACCTCCCCTCGCAGCCTCTTTCCTTAAAAAAGTAACCGGTACTATCGAGGATGATTGTTTCGTCACAAAGCCCTCCTGCCCACTTTTGGAAAACCTTTGAATTTTTTAACTGCGCTTTTGCTTCAGTCGATACCAAACCGGTTAGCAAGAGCAGGCATATTGTATCTAGTAGCTTCATTGTAATTCGCACAACATCTTCGGGCTTTCCGAAGGCGTGTATCTAAGATAAGGCTTTGTCTGCAGGCAGCTTTCAGTAGACCTTTGTTGGCGGCCTTGCCTTAGCTAGGCAGCGGGTGACGGTTGATGTAATATATAGAAAAGAGTAATATGATGATTGTAAGTATAATGTAGAAGGTCATTAGTATTACATTCCACCACTTTTCCTTTTGCCAATTACTTCCGATTTGTTGCTCAATAGATTGGTAGCGATTGTTTCGGAAAATGCGGATGAAGGAGATTGCTATAATCGACAAAGATAAAATCGTGATGCCGATCGTAGATCCGATTAGAAGCGGATAACCAAGCAAGACCGACAAAACCCCAAGGACCGCAATCGCTTTGATTATAAGAAGCAAGGCTAAGATCAAGACTGCACCTGTTCTCGGCATATCTGGATCCATTTCATATGCCCTTGCAATGCCCAGGTGTAGTCTAAAAAAACAGTAGTACAAGCGGTTAAACAGACTTACCATAGTTCCTATTGATTCTAAGCTTGTTTTCAGCTAACGCTTCCGGGCTTGCCCAAGGCGTGAGTCTAAGATAGGCAATTGCTGTCTGGCTGAAGGCTTCGGTAAGTCAATGTTAGCCGCCCGTCTCTAATGGAACCAGTTCCCAGTCAGGTGTTTGTATTTGTGGCCCGGTTCCCTTCCTGAAATGGCGAATGTGACTCCGAGTCGGACGTCAAGAAAGCCCCACAGACCATAATAGTTGGTGCTACCCTTTTTTAGTATCATGTAGGTGCCGAGTTTGTTCCTGGCTTGTAATAGCCTTTGCTTTTCATGTGGGCTAAGATTTGTGCCTTCCCTTTGGGTAATGCTATCTCCCATTATCCAGATTTCGCCCGGCTTGGTTTTAAGGATGTCATTAGTTTCCCCGAGTTCCTGCTCGAATTGAGAGATGTAGATTCTGTATGAAGTATCACGGAAGTAGCTTTCAGTTAGCCAATTGAGTGCGACCCCAAGGAAAACAACTCCCGTCCACAATAACTTTGATTTGGCTGTTTCGCTCCCAAATACTATCCATAGAAAGCATAGAAATGAGACCAGGATTCCTCCCAGGAGCATTAATAGGTAAGTCTCTTGTTGCCTGCCGCAAATAGGAAACTGATCAGGACGGATAGAATCCCTACAATCAAACCTATATGTCTAAGAGAAAGCCGCATTCGATTATGTCCGTTGGCTTTTATTCCGCGCTAAGGAGAATGGAAATGGTGTGAGTTTCTATGATTAATCTGGGGTGTGAGGCATCATCAAAATCGCTATTTAAATTGCCATCAAATACCCATTTTTTGACGAGTCCATTTTTAGTAAAATCTTTCGCGAAGGTCACCAATCCCTTTTGCTTAAGCCTAAGGGCCTTGCCTCCGCCACCTGGAATACCATTTATCATATCCCATTCGGCATAAATCGTATACGGTTCGAATATTAAGTGAAGTCCCTTGTCCTCCCCATATGTAAACTGACCTCTGTCCATTCTTCCGGTTAATATCGTCATGATTTTGTTGCTGGTGTCTTTCGTGTCATAAACCAGGAATGTTTCTTTTCCACTTACTTCACTGTTGTCTGGATGAGGCTCCTTGGCTTCAAAATAGAGTTCTATGAATAGTTTGGTTTTGTCATTGGAAATTTTCAAAGTTGCTGTTGCATATAGATCGCATTCTCCTCTAAAGTTTTGATCGCCTTTCACATGAGGTGGGGTATAAGTAAGTCGCATACCTCCTATGTCATGTTGAATAAGATTTGAGGTCGCAAATTTCGCATTAGGAAGATTTGGCTTTTTTTCTGACTTATCATTTGTGGTAATTACTCCATCTGAGTAATCACTTTGATTGCTTGGTTTCGGTGTGCTTCCACAACCAAGAAGCAGTAAACAAGCAAGAATGGTAGCAAACTTTGTCATTATTAAGGTATTAAACGGGTTAACGCTTTCAAAAAGCCTTTGTTATACGCCTATTTTGCCTGCCTCGACGTATCAGAAGCGAACTCTCGATACTTGCTCCGGGTGACTTTGTAAGATGTGTACGGAAAGCTCTTGCCTTTTCAACGGGTGCTTCGGTCTTCTTGTAACCTTTTGGATAAACTTTCTCCTTATAAAACTGCCCCGTAAATTGAGCGTTACCATTCCACAATTCAAGTTTGTCGAGATCAGCACTTGTTCCGCTCCTTTTCAGCTTCACCTCTTTGATCCGTCCATCGAAGATGGAGCAGTTAGTTTTGTAGTGCTTTCATCTCCGTGTCGATTTCCGTCATCAGTTCTCTTTTTTGCTCTTCGCTATAAAACGAGTTGTTTGAGAGCCCCAGCCCGGCTTGCTTATAGCTTTGCAAAGCTGCCGCCTTGTTCCCTTCTTTTGCGTAGGATTTGGCAATGCTGATGTAGGCATCGGTGAACTCCGGGTATTCCTGCAGCAGAATCTTCCATGCGGCTCTGGCATGACCATATTTCTGGATATTGTAAAACTTATAGCCGATACCGTTCAATCCGGCCAGTCCGATTCCCAGATCGTCCCCGTAATGAGTTTTCATCTTGAGAATGAAGCGCTGATAGGTTTCCTGCGTAAACGGCTGTTGACTTTGAAGTATTTTGGTCGTCTCGTCTGACCAGAAATCAAAGATCTCCAAAAGAGAAGGCATCACACCGAGTCCGGGAACCGCCATATGTTTTGCGTTGTAAAATGCGGTGCCCTTCCAATCGAAGTTTCTTACCGGTTTTGCTTGGGTCAGAAAGGACTGCATTAACGCATAGTCCTTTGTGTCGGTGATTGAGTCGCCGGTAATAAACCGGTAGTAAACCGTGTGGTCCAAATGAGTGGCGGACAAACGTTCCTTCAACGAGTCTACAACATGAACGCCGGGCTCTTTGAAGAAGGGGCTGAGCGAGATCACGCCGGTTAAGCTGGTGAGTTTCTTCGTAAGCAGGTAAGAAGAGAAATAGCCAAATCTTGAATGCCCAATGAATATTCTATTGCTTCCGCAATTGAGTTCAGCTTCTGCCCAGGGAAGGAGTTCGTCGTACAGGAAACGGATCAGGTTTTCGCCATTGGCATTGGCCATGGATGATTTCAGCGAAGTTTCCCGTAAACGTTTTTGGTTGTTTTCGGTGGATATGCCAATGATGACCGCTTCCGGCATTTCATCGAAGGAAACCAGGTAATTGATGGCTTCGAAGGTCTGGCGAAAGATGCGTTTGTTCTGTCGGTCAAAAACAACGATCAGCGGGAACTTTGTCGCTTTTGCTTTATTGAACGTTCTTGGCAGAATGATGGTTAGGTTTCGTTTTTCGTTCAAAAACTTAGATGGAAGTGTCGTGTCCTTGGGCGCTTGATAGTATTCGGATTCTGTTTGTCCAAACGTCAAGATTGATAAGAACAGGCAGCCGAGAAAAAAAACGCTTTTCATCATGGTCACTGGTCGTTAAGAGTAGCCTATAGTCTTCGGACTTTCCGGAGGCGGGAATCTAAGATAGGGTTTTGTTGTAAGGAAGAGGTTTCGGTAGGCCAACGATAAGGCAGCTATGATCCTGGGTTCAAATTTTATCGGCTCTAAATAGCCTACTTCATCAAATTCGCAAACACCGTGATCACCAGCGCATTGATGTAATCGATGAAGAAGGCCCCCACGAGGGGCACCACCAGGAACGCACGGGGCGCAGGCCCATACCGCGCCACCAGGGTCTTCATCACGGCCATGGCATTGGCCACCGTACCCAGCATGAAGCCGATGAAGCCGCCGGCCGTTACCGCCGCATGGTAGTCGCGGCCCATGACCCGGTAGGTGAGGATCATCGCGAAGAGGAGGACCAACACCACCTGCCCCGCCAGGATGCCCGCAAGTGGCAAGGCCAGGTGAAAGAGCTCCCAGAGCTTGAGGTCCATCAGCGCCACGACGAGGAAGGTGTTGAGGGCAATCCCGCCGGCAAAGTCGATAGCCCGCTGGTCGAGCAGGATCCAGCGGCTCCGGTCGTTGAGGTTGCGGAAGGTGGCCCCCACGATCATGGCGCCGATATAGGCGGGCAGCGTGAGGCCCGATCCGGCAATGAGCAGGCTTACCACGCTGCCCAGGCCCATGATCAGCGCGATGGAGATGAAGCTGAGGTTGAACGCTGAATGCTCGTTCGCCGTTTCGATCAGGATCTGCTCCTCGGGTTCGGCCGAGGCCTCGTCGGCGGGCGCGGCTCCGGTCTTCACCTCCTTCTTCAACTGGTACTTCTGCACCAGGAAAGTGCCGGCCGGGCCGCCCAGGAGCCCACCCAGCACGATCCCTACCGTAGCCGAGGTGATCGCAATGGTTTCGGCGCCGTCCAGCCCCATCGATTCAAACAGAGGCGAGAAAGCCAGTCCCGTTGCAGGACCGCCCACCAGGGTCACCGATCCGGCCATGACGCCGAAAAGCGGCGATACGCCGAACAGGCGGGCCATGCCGATGCCCGCCAGGTTTTGCAGCACGCAGAAGGCCGACGAGAGGGCAAGGAAGACGAGGACCTGCCGGCCACCCTTTTTCAGCAGGGGCAGACTGGCATTGGTGCCGATGGACGTGAAGAAGAGCACCATGCACAGGGGCTGCAGCGCCGTGTTGAACTGGATGCGCAGCAGGTAGTGATGGAGGAAGAGGTTGAGGACCGCAAAGAGCAGCCCGCCCAGCACGGCCGAAGGGATGTTCAGCCGTTCGAGCACCCGGATCCTTTGCTTGAGCACGAGGCCCAACAGAAAGACCAGCCCGGCAAGAGCCAGGGTCTGGATCAGGTCCAGGTGGAGTAGGGGCATGCAGCGTTCGGTTGGTGAAGGGTAAGATAAACCGAAATCGGAAGAAAAACGCCGGGCTGGGAGCGCTTAGCCGGAATGGTCAGGGCCGCTGCTCGTGAAAACGGATCAGGGCATTGGACACCGCCTGGTGCAGGATCGTCGCATGATTCTCTTCGGGCAGGTAGTCGAAGCTGACCCTGATCGCCGGGTTCTTCCCGGCGATGATCTTATCCGCCAGCAGGTTCGCATCCACTTCCATGACATGCGGCACCGCGGTAGGGGTGAGCCCCTCTTTACCTACCCCGATATAGATCTTCGTGGGCTGCGTAAACCTTGTCTCCAGGAGCTGCGGCTTCAAATTTAAAAGGGAGCCGTTATCCCACCACAAACTCGGACTGACAATGATATATTGATCGAACAGGGTCGGCTGTTTGAACAGGATCTCCGTGGCGAGCAGGCCGCCCAGGGATTGCCCGATGATCGTATTGGTGCCGGAAGTTTTGAAGCGGCGGGCGATATAGGGCTGCAGCTCGGTCGCCAGGAAGCGGATGAAGCGGTCGGAATGCCCAGTTGTCGGGTACCGCTTCCGGTCGGCCTCGATCGTGGTGGGGAAGGTGAAGTCCCTGCGCCGGTCCACGGTGGCGATGCCGACCACGATCGATTTGGGCACCCGGTTGATCCATGCAAAGCTGTTGTACTGCACCAGGCCCACAATATGGATGAAATCTTCGTCAGCCGAGCCGTCCAGCAGGTAGATCACCGGGTAGCGGATGCTGTCCCGGGGATCATAGCCTTCCGGAAGGTAAATGTTCAGGGTTCGTTTTTCGCCGAGCACTTTGGAGGGCAGCTCGTAGATCCGGCCCAGCTCAAAAGGCCGGCCTTCGTCCTGCTTCGCCTGCTGGCCATACAGGGCTAAGCTGAAGAGATGCGCCAGGATGGTGGCCAGCAGGGTCGTTCTATGCATATCGCTTTATTTGGGAACCGTGAAGATCGGTCACTTCGTGGTCTTCGCATTCATCTCCTTGCCCATCTTCTCATACACTTCGTCGTTGGGTTCCCAGAGCTCGATCTTGTTGCCTTCGGCGTCCAGGATGTGGACGAACTTGCCGTATTCGTAGGTTTCGATCGCATCGGTGATCGTCACTCCTTCCTTCTTCAATTGGTCCACCAGCGCTTCGAGGTTCTCTACGCGGTAGTTGATCATGAACTCCCGGGTGGAAGGCTCGAAGTATTTCGTGGTGTCCTTGAACGGGCTCCATTGCGTGAAGCCTTTTTTGGTGGAGTCGGCGCCCTGGTGCCACTCGAACACCGCCCCGTATTCGTTCGTGTTCAGCCCAAGGTGTTGCTGGTACCATTCCCGCATTTTTTGCGGGTCCTTGCATTTGAAGAAAATGCCGCCGATGCCGGTTACTTTTTTCATGTTTATCGCTTTGTTGGTTTGGTTGCCCAGGATGGTTTTCGCTGCGAAGCCCGCGACGAAAGAGGCCAGGATCACGGTAAGCAGGACGGCTGTTTTTTTCATCATCGTTAGTTTGGTTCGGCGCGAATGGGGAAATATACGAATTAATGTAGATAATCCATATTTGGCTATCTGGCACATTCAGCCTTCAAGCGCTGATGCAGTAGGGTAAGAATGAAAATGAGGGACCGCCAGGCCCCTCATTTTCATTCTTTGAACCAAGGACTATAAAGCGCCCAGGATCTGGTTCAGCAGGTTGGTTACCTGATTCAGTGCATTACCTGCAGCATTACTGTTCAGCAGGTTAGCTACTGCGCAAAGCAGGTTTCCAAGCAGGTTTCCAGGACCCTGTTGGGCAACGATGTCGAGGCTGACTGCGGAAAGGTCAACCACGAGGCCCAGAAGGTTCAGGTTCAGAGGACCAAGATCAAGCTCGAGGATCTTGCAGGATCCGCCGGTGAGGTTCACCGGGAAGGTCACCGGAACATTTGTAACGGTTCCAATTACACGACCTGTTGCATCAGTGAGCGTGCCGCTCAACGTGGAAACAGCTGTTAGCGTTCTACCAACTAAAGCGAAGCTCTGTACGGTAGCTGTACCCGTAAACGTACCGCCGCCGGCCACAATGCCTTCAATCGGAATGTTTGCGAGCGGATTGGCAAGTACTGCTTTCTGAATTTTTACCGGTGTAGGTGCCACATCACTTGCTTGTGAGGTTCCAACCAACGCACAGATCGCCACGGCGATCATCAGGATCTTCTTTTTCATACTTCGCTGTTTAAGGGATTAAATGATAAGTGGAGAGGGTCAAATAGGGTGCCGTTAATTAACATTTTGTTGATAAGCACGGCAGGTCTGTAAGCTTGAGACTGATGTAATATGCTGTGGATGGAGGACTTGCGAAATAATAATATTTTGTTTGGAAGAGCGGTTATAACCAGCCTGCTCTGTACATCGCAATTTCAACAACTATCCATGCGACACGGCCTTCAGCCCGATGATCGAACCGATAAGCGTGCAGAGGAAGAAGATGCGCCAGAAGCTGGCCGGGTCGCGGAACACGAGGATGCCCAGGAGGGCCGTGCCCACGGCGCCGATGCCGGTCCACACGGCATAGGCCGTTCCGATCGGCAGGGTCTGTGTGGCGCGCACCAGGAGCGTCATGCTTAGGATGAGCGAAATGAGAAAACCGGCATACCACCCGTACGATGACGTGCCGGTCACTTCCTTCGCCTTGCCTAGACAAAAAGCAAAGCCCACTTCAAAGAGTCCGGCGATAATGAGGAGGATCCAGTTCATGTTCGGGTTTTAATGAAACCAGCAAAGAAAAGGCCTTGAAGCAAGAAGCGCGAAAACTGGGAAATTTGCCCCTCGTGCTTTTTCTTTACGGCAAATCGACTTTATGAAACTCCTCTGTTCCCTGATCCTCGCTCTTTTTATCGGCATCGGTTCCACCAATGCACAGACCATCCAGATCATCCCCGGTAAAGGCGCGGGCAAGCTCAAGCTGGGCATGTCGCGGGAGGCCGTGGTGAAGGTCCTCGGCGAAGAGTACGACGAGCTGAGTTTTGAAGACCACCTGGCCGCATTCAAATCCGATGAAGGCAAATTCGCCATCGACAGCATTCTCCAGTTCGTACTGGGCTTCGATTACCTGCTGAAATACAATGAGGGTGCGAAAGGCTACCCCGTTTTCACGGTGTTCTTTAAAGACGATAAGCTCAGCCTCATCAAATTCTCCTCCTACATTGCCGAGCCGGAGCTG
>CBHWDR010000084.1:0-8963 GCA_966112575.1 uncultured Chitinophagales bacterium | reverse complement strand
ATGCGCTCCATCGTGCAGGACCCGGAGTTTGGCGAGCGGCCATTCTCGCCCGACCTGCTGCCGGCTGCGATCTGCGAGCTGGGACAGGAGATCGTGGCCACCTATGCCGCGCTGCCTTCCGTGGAGGTCTGGAATGCGGAGTCGGTGAACAGTACCCTGGCCCAGGTCGACTACTACCGCCAGGCTGGTTATTTCCGATCCGATGCCGACTGGCGGGCCGTTTGCCAGGCCCTGGGGCGTACCCTAGACCATCTTAAGTTGCAGGCCGAAGCCGGCGCCAAGTTCCTGCCCGGACAGCACGCGCGCTACCGCCCGGCCAATTTTGACCTCTATCACAATCGCCTGGTGCTGGCCGATAATACCCTGATCTCGCGGGCCGATGGCAAGCTCACGGCCTACCTGAACTTCGACGTGCTGCAATACCTCGTAACGGAAGATGAAGCGTTTTGCAACCGCCGCTTCCAGACCCTGAACGATCGCATCCGGCGTTCGACCCTGATCAGCTGCGTGGGCGAGAAACAGCGGCAAATGTTCTTCAACCACCTGATCCGAAAGATCCCTTCCAACCAAAACCCGGTACAGCCATGAGTACTTCCGATGTCCAGGAACGATTGTTCCGCGAACTCAAGATCCGCCAGGCCGGCGGGCGGCCCCTGGCCGAAGAGCTGGCCGAATTGCTCAACGTGAGCACGGACAGCGCGTACCGGCGCATCCGCGGCGAGAAAGCCCTCAGTCTCGAAGAGCTGCAGCAGATCTGCGTCCGCTACGGCCTTTCGGCCGACCAGCTGCTGGGACTGGGACAGGAGGGCTTCACCTTTACCGGTGCCCTGATGCGTCACGAGGATTTCCGCTTCGACGTTTACCTGCAATCGATCATCCGGCAGGTGAAGTATATGAGCTCGTTCAAGGAGAAGAAGATGTATTTCCTCTGTAAGGACATTCCCATCTTCTATCATTACCTGAACCGCGAGATCGCCGCCTTCAAGCATTATGTGTGGATGAAAGGCATTTTCAATGCACCGGAGCTGGTGGGCCGGAAATTCAGCCTCGAACAGTATCCCGAAGAGCTGTTCGCCCTCGGAAAGGAGGCGCTGGCCTTGTACAATACGATCGATTCGGTGGAGATCTGGAATATCGAGAGCATCAACAGCACAATGCGGCAGATCGACTATTACCAGGATGCCGGCTTGTTTGAAAACGAGCAGGACGTTGTGCGGATCTATGAGGGATTTGAGCAGCTTTTGTCGCACCTCGACCTGCAGGCAAGCAAGGGCCATAAGCTCGATGCGGAGGGCGCGCCGGCCGGGCGGCTGGAGATGTACCTCAACGAGATGATCATCGGGGATAATTCCATTCTCGCGGAGCTGGACGGCGTGCGGTTGTCCTTCCTCGTGCATACGGTGATCAACCCGATGCTCACGCGGGACCACCGGTTCTGCGATACCCTATTCGACTCGATGCAGAGCCTGATGAAACGCTCGACGCTCATCTCCTCGGTGAGCGAGCGCGAACGCGCCCGCTTCTTCGCCCACCTGAAGAAGCGCATTGCGGCGCGGAAGGAACGGCTGGTTTGAGCCCTGCTGCGGCATGGCCCGTTCGGCCTGCTATTTGCCTTGGGTATGGAAACTTTCCTCATGATCCGTTTTCTCCTGGCTTTCAGCCTGCTGTTTATTTTGCCTTCCTGCGATACGCTGTCGAAGCTGCCGATCGGCACCAATGTGACCGAAGCGGAAGCGGCTGAGGGTATCCGTGAGGCCCTGGACCAGGGTGTGGGACGCGGCATTTCGCTGCTGCACCGGGAAGACGGGTTCTTCGGCAACCAGGCCTACAAGCTGCTCCTTCCCGAGGAAGCGCTCCGGATCGAGAGTACGCTTCGCCAGATCGGCATGGGCGCGCTGGTAGATCGGGCCATCCTCCAGATCAACCGCTCGGCCGAGGACGCCGTAGGTTATGCCCGCCCCATTTTCGTGGATGCCATCCGCGGCATGACGATCGCCGATGCCCTGAACATCATCCGCGGCTCCCAGGATGCCGCCACGCAGTACTTCCGCAGCAAGACGACGCAGCAACTGATCACAGCCTTTACACCGATCGTGAAAAGCTCGCTGGACAAGTTCAGCGCCACGAAATACTATGGCGACATGATCAAGACCTACAACGATTTCCCCACCACGCTGAAGAAGCTGAACCCCGACCTGCCCGATTATGTGGTGGGCAAGGCGGTCAATGCCCTTTTCGACCAGATCGCGCAGGAGGAAGCGAATATCCGCACCAATGCCGCGGCAAGGACCACCGAGATCCTGAAGAAGGTGTTTGGAAGGGGATAAGCAAGTTCGCGGAGTTTGCGAGTTCGCGAGTTGGGTTCAAAAGTTTAAGAGTTCAAAGTTCAATAGTTGCGGCAAGGGCGGGTAATGTTATAGCCAGTAGGAGAGAGGCAAAGAGGAGTTTTTGCGGGTATGTTTGCGCCTTCGCCGTAAAAAAAATATCTCTGTGCCCCTCTGTGACTTGGTGACTCTGTGGTTCAAAAAATAACAACCCTTCGTGCTTCTTTGTGCCCTTCGTGTCTTGGTGGTTCAAAAACGGTGAGCGAAGCGAGTACTCACTAGCCCTGCGTGAGCAGTACCTGCCAGGCGGCGTCCACCTTGTTCTCGTCAAGGAGGGTAGCTGCGTAGCGATGGAGCTCGGCCTCGAATTCCTGCGGGTTGAGGGAATAATACTGGATGATGTTCTTCAGGTGCGTGTCGTCGAAGGAAGGCTGAACTACGGGGAGCTCGTCCACGTTGGCCAGCATGCCGAGCTGGTTACCGGTGAGGATGCGGCTGTTGCGGATCCCTTCGGGGAGGGCATCCATGCCGATACCCAGTTGCACATTCGGCTTGGGCACGGTAAAAAGATTGCTTTCATCTACGCGGCAATACCAATCGCCACCCAGGCGTGCCACGAGCTTCAGGTTCTGCTGGATAAATTTCTTCTCCGGCGTGAGCAGGCTGTCGTTGAGGTGCAGGCGCAGCACTTCACAGATCACGAGCTGGCCGGCGCCGCCGTTCTCGCCGAGGGATTTCACTTCGATCACCCTGCATTCCATTTTGGCCATCGATTCTTTCACCATGGGTGGCCGCACCAGCGTAGCGGCTTCCTTGGTAAAGCCGGCCTTGGTGAACTCATCCACGCCTTTCGGATACTCGCAGGAGGAGAGGGAAGCCTGCTGCACCATGTCGTAGGTCACGATATTGATCACCACCTCGGGCACTTCCAGCACGTTCTCAAGGGTGTGCTTGGTGGTGTTGTTGCGCACGCGCCGGGCGGGTGAGAACACCACGATCGGCGGTACCGTGGAGAAGAGATTGAAAAAGGAAAAGGGGCTGAGGTTCACGTTCCCTTCCTTGTCCACGGTGGAAGCGAAGCAGATGGGCCGGGGGGCTACGATATGCTGTAAGTAGTATTGCTTGTCGATGGGCGAGAGATCCTGGAGATCAAGTATCATGGATCAAAGATATTTCAAGTGAAGTATGCTCGCTTTGCTCGCTTTTTTGAACCGGCTTTCGCTCGAGGCTTCAGCGTACGCGGCACGAAGCAGACGAGGGGTGTCGCGCAGAGGCGCGGAGGACGCAGAGGAAATTTATTCTTATGCTTGAGTCTTTGCGCCATAGGCCTGCAAAACACGATGCGAAATAACATCGGTGTCTCCCTGCCTCCCTGTCTCCGTGGCAAAAAACTTCTTTGCTTCTTTTCTTTTAACATGAGCAAGCGAAGCGCCGCTCCACCTCCCGTTCCGCCGCTTGTCCCAAAACCCGGTCATCAAACACCAGAACTACGACTATTTTCGTTGTACGAAATATTTCGTTTTAAAACCAACGACCATGAAGCAAACAACCCTTCTCCTGGCGGCGGCCCTCTTGACCTGCAGCGCCTTCGCCCAGAAAAAAGAAACCATCACCCTCGAAGGCAATGGCAAAGTGACCACCCGCGAGGTTTCGGTGGCCGACTTCGAAACCCTCAAAGCAAGCGGTATTTATGAGCTGAAACTCGCGCAGGGCGCGAAAGAATCGGTGCGCATCGAGGCCGATGAGAACCTGCAGGAGTACATCGAAGTGCGCAACGAGGGCAAGCAGCTGGTGATCGACATGCCCAAGCTGAAGAACCAGGGAGTGAATCTCAAGGGCAAGCATACCCTGCGCGTGTATGTGACCTTCAACAAGCTTTCCGAGATGGAGCTGAAGATGGTGGGCAATGTCAGTTCCGACAAGACCCTTGCTTTCTCCGAGCTCTCCCTGAAGAACAAGAGCGTGGGCAATGTGGACCTCGACATGACGGCCAACAAGCTGGACCTGCAAAACCAGAGTGTGGGCAACATGACCCTCAAGGGCAGCGCCCGTGAAGCGCTCGTGCGCAACAAAGGGGTTGGCTCCTTCAAAGCCGCCGGCTTCGTGGTACAGACGATGGATATTGAAAACAGCGGCGTGGGCGATGCCGACGTACATGCGGAAAAAGACCTGAAAGTAAAGGACAACAACCTCGGTAAGGTGCAGAACAAGGGCAAGGCGCAGATGCGGCGAATGAATCGGGTGCGGGTGTGATTACACGAATTGGAGCGAATTACACGAATTCTTGCTGGCGATTAGCTCCCAACGTATCGACGATGTTTTTTAAACATTCAGGTGTCAACGATTTCATGTGCATCCATTCTTAGCGAAGGCCCAGGCGATCGAGGTTAGTCGCCAGGCCAAAGCAAAAGGGTAGCGTTAGCTACCCTTTGTTTTTAATTACCGCGAAGACGGGGAGACGCCAGGCTAATAATTATTGACCTTGCGTTTGAATCCATTCTTTAAAACGGGAACATTAAAATTGACCAGAAACCCAAGTCTCTTGTCCAGAAGTTTCATATAAGAAAGGATTTGTGCCTCATGAACAGGAAGAAGTAACTCGACGGATTTCAATTCTAAAATGATTTCATCTGCAATGAGAAAATCCAGGATGAATATCTTATCGAGCTTTCTTCCCTTATACCGAAGCGGTATTTCCAACTGACAATCAAAGGAAATATTCCGGTCACTGAACTCCCTGGCTAGGCAGTGTGAATACACCGACTCCAACAAACCAGGACCCATGTGCCTGTGTACCTCGATACATGCGTCCAGGATCTCGGCAGATAATCGTTCAAACTCCAGTCGCTCCATAGCTTTGCGTCTTCGCGTCTTCGCGGTTGAATCAAAGCTCAGCCAGGCGTAGGATTAGCCACGAAGTGAAATCTACCTTAATCTGGCGTTTTTTTCTCCTTCTTGATACGTAAAATGCTCCAGTCGGTTTCCTCTGCTACAATGGTGTTGCTCAATACTCCGAGGGCATCGATCTCCAGCTCCACCACGTCATTGGGCTGCAGCCATTGTTCGGGGTAGGCCGGATCATTCAGCTTGCCGGTGCCATTCAGCTCGAGGAAGCAGCCAGTTCCCACCGTGCCCGAGCCGATGATGTCGCCGGGATAGAGGTCCACGCCGTAAGAGGCGCGCTCCACGATCTCCGCGAAGGTCCAGTCCATATCACCCAGGTTGCCGAGGCTCACTTGTTGTCCATTCACGCGGCAGACCATCTTCAGGTTCCAGTTCTTGCCGGTGTGGCCTTCCTTGGCCGCGGTCTCGAATTGCTCGAGCTCATCGAGGGTCACGAGCCAGGGGCCTACCGTGGTAGCGAAATCCTTGCCCTTGGCGGGTCCGAGGTTGAGCAGCATTTCCTCCATTTGCAGGCGGCGGGCCGAAAGGTCGTTCATGATCATCAGGCCGCCGATGTACGCATCGGCTTCTTCGGCCTTGATATTCCTTCCATGCTTGCAGATGACGATGGCCGCTTCGAGCTCGAAGTCCAGCTTCTCGAAATGATCGGGCATGCAGGCTACCTCGCCCGGGCCTTTGATGCTATGATGGTTGGTGAAATAAAAGATCGGGTATTGGTCGAACTCGGCGATCATGTCCACCTTGCGGTTGCGCCGCGCTGCGGCCACATGCTGGCGGAAGGCATAGCCGTCGCGGCAGGAGGTGGGGAAGGGCACGGGCGAGAGCAGTTGCACGGATTCCACGGGTATTCCTTTACCCTGGGCGATCCGTCCTTCTTCGATCATGCGTACGCCGCTCTTGGCCACTTCCACGGCGTCTTCCCAGTAGTTGAGGAACATGCCCATGGTATTCGGCAGATCGGGGTGGAGGACTTCCATATCATACAGCAGGCCGTCAACCAGCACTGCCAGTTGATCGTGGTCGTCTTTGAGGTAGGAAACGAGTTTCATGGGGCGAAGATAGAGCGCAGATGGCGCAGATGGGGAGGATTTCGCGGATGGGTTGAGAAGGACCGCAGACGATGGACCACAGACGACGGACAACCAATAATGCCGGCCATAGCTCACTTAACTAGCTGACCACGTTCTCTTCCACCGGTTGGGCATCCTCTTCTTCTTCCGCATCGCGTTCAACGCGTTTTTTCTCGATCAGATTGACCAGCAAGCGGTGGTAGCTCATCAGCAGGATACCGAAAAAGATCTTGATCAGGTTGGGCAGGATCCGCCAGAAATCCGGCTCAGAAGGGGAGAAGAGGTTCGTTGGCCGTGGATGATAATAATCCCAAAGCTGAAACAGAAGATCCGGTATACAGGATACTGCCAGCCAGCCTCCGATCACAATTAGGGAAATGCTCAACACGGTGGAGCGATGCAGCTTCAATTCAATATGCGTAACATCAAAGCCACGCTCCATGTCCAGTTTGTCGATTAGCCAGTCGGTATGCCGGATCAGATAGATAGCCGAAACAAAATAGGTCAGCAGAACCAGCAGTACCGCGAAAACCGTGTATACGGGTGCCTGCTCGCCGGTTGAACTTCCGAGGAAGCTGACCATGGCGATCAATTGGGGAATGGCAATAATAAAATCACGGACGAACAGGAGCCCGATGATCTTTAGGATAATGCGGAGAAGGTTCCGGATGGTCATAAGCAGGTTTTGTTCCCTAATGTACTGGGAAATTGGAAGGAACCAACCTGTCTGCCCGTACGAGCTCATATCCTTCCTTCTTAAGATGTTTCAGAAACGTTTCGAGCCTCCGGTAGAAATCCGGATCCCTTGGCTGCTTCGCACCTACATGGAAAAGAAGAAGGAAGCCGTTAAGGCCTGTCGGCTTTTGCGCTTCGTAATCATACAAAGATTGAAAGATCACCTCATTGGAAAAATAGCGCTGATCGACTGGGCCTGTATAGTCGGCATGGCTCAGGGTACCCGGGGTATTGTTGATCAGTATCAGTCCCATGCGGCCCGTCCAGGCCGCGATGGTGTCGTTGTACCATTCGTAAGGGGGAAGGTAGAGGGGAGCAGTTCTTAATGAAAGCCCGAATGGCTTCATCGCCGCTTCATTCTGCTGCAGGTCGCTGCGGAATTGATCCTGGCTTATGAGCAGCGAATCGCGTTTCGTCCAGTCGCAGTAGAGGAGATGATCATTGCTGTGCGCGCCGAGGTAATGCCCGTCTTTCTTCAGGCTGCGGATCAGCGGGGCGAACTTCGGATTGCGATAGAAGCGCCCGGTGAAGAAGAAGGAAGCCGGAATGTTTTCTCGACTGAGGAGGTGACGAATGACTTCACCGGCATCGGCATATTCATCGCCGGTAAAAACGAGCGCCAGTTGCTTTTTCGTGGAGTCGCCCCGGATGATGGCGCCGCGGCTCAGCGTGAAGCCCCCTGGCGGGGCAGGGCTTTTTTTGGCTTCGCCTCCGCCTCCTTCGCTGCGAGCAGGTAGATCAACGATGCCGTGCCGTCCATCGTGGGCTCGTTGGTGCTGTAATCGCCATAATCGTCGTGGTACACGGCCAGGTTACTTTGAAAGGCGGCATATTCGTCCTTGTTGTAGAGGGTGATGCCCTTGAGGTTGTTGAAGATGCTGCCGTAAACTGGGCCATCAACCAGGCCGCCATCGATGGGCCAGCCTTTGATGTGCGTGAAGGCCGAATGCGGATCCAGGGGCGTATCGCCGCCGGCGGGAAGTCCATAGACCATGGAGGTGCCCCAGGGATTGAGGCCGAAGAGCCAGTCGAAATTCGCCTGCTCCAGTTCGCGGTATTCTTTACTTCCGGTGAGTTCGCGGTACCAATAACATTGAATCGCAAATGAAGTGGTAAGGTTGTTGGAGCACCAGATGAAGGGCACGCCGCGGTAGAAGGCGTTCCCTTTTGCTTTCTGCCAGACGAGGTCGATGCCCTGCCGGTAAAAGCCAATGATCGTGTCGCGCTCCTTGCCCCTGAGTAGTTTGGCGAGTTCGTAATGACCGAGGTTGATGAAAGGATACCATTGGTAATGCTTCGCCGTGTCTTTACCCAGCCAGGGCGTGAGGGGCTCCTGGCGGGCGTAGTTCATCGAGGTGCGAAGGGCCGAGATATCAAAGGTTCCGCCTCGTGGAAAAGAACGCCTTGCCAGCAAGGCAGCCGCCAGCTCAATGTCATCGGCGTAATTATCCTCTTCATAAAAATAGGGGGCTCGTCCCGGAGCTGTTTGCGTGACTCCTTCCTTTTTCCAGATGTATCGGTACGCACTGGCAGCTTTGGATCCGTAATTGAAGGTATCCGACTTCGACCATCGTGCATCATCCCGACGAATCATGTCGGCAAGCGCAAAAGCAGCCGCAAATTTTCCCGCCGTCGATGAGGTCCCTTTCGTGCGGTTCTGGTACCGGAATAATCCCTGCGGCTCGCCGTTGATGAAATACACGGGCCGTTCCGCGCCCTTGCCATATTGCGAGTCCAGCTTGGGGATGCGCATGGAAATATGGTCGCGGTCGTCGGCAAGCTGGTTGAACATCCAGTCTTCGCGCGGATGCATCTTCATCAGCCATTGCAGGCCCCAGCGCGCTTCATCGAGTACGTCGGCCAGCCCGTTCTTTCCATCGAGCCCGTTGGCGGCTTTTTCATCGCCAAAAACCTGGGGAAAGTCGCGGTA
>CBHWDR010000083.1:0-9021 GCA_966112575.1 uncultured Chitinophagales bacterium | reverse complement strand
CCCGTGGCAACAGCCGCCGCATCGCCCTCTACTGGATCACACTCGGTATCGCCGTGGCCTATTACGGCCTTACCGTGATGGGTATCCCGAAATTGGGTTCGGGTAAGCAGGACGACCTGGTATTCGGGATCATCATCTGCTTCATCCTGCTGCCGATCGTTGTGGGCGGACTGCTCATCTTCGGTGTTTATGCCCTGCAGGGCGAGTACGAGCTCATCGATGACAACCCCGCCCATGCCCATTACCGGAATGGATAATTGCCGTACCTTATGGGGGACCTCCCCCTCATATGAAATCAACGCTGCTCGCCCTGCTGCTTCTGCTCCTGTGCCCCTTCGCATTCGCCCAGAAGGCAGACCTGATCCTCGTCAACGGCACCATCTTCACTTCCGATACGGCGCAATTGTATGCGCAGGCCATTGCGATCCGCGGTGAGCGGATCCTGGCGGTGGGCACTACCGAAGCCATCACGCGGATGGCCGGACCGGCTACGCGCCGGATCGACCTGGGCGGCCGCCTGGTGATCCCCGGCATCAACGATGCGCATGACCACATCGGCTATGGCGCGCCGGTGAGCCGTTATATCGCATTCCAGGAGCCGATGCTGCCCGGTCCCACCCTGCAGCAGGTGCTCGATTCAGTCCGCATTGCGGCTTCACAGACACCCAAGGGCACGGTGATCGAGAGCACGCTCGGGCTCCGGATCATCGAAGACCGCGAAGCACGGCGTGCAGCGCTGGACGCGGTCAGTCCCGACCACCCGGTGATCCTGCATGCCCCCTGGGGACATGGAACCCTCCTCAATACAAAAGCCCTTCGCCTGGTTGGCATCGGCGATGAAGATCCCGATCCGGTTGGCGGTATGTATGAGCGCGAGCAGGGAAGCCGGCGGCTCTCCGGCTTTCTCAGCGAATACGGCGAGTTCGGCATCCTGCGGCAGTGGCATGCGCAGCTCCCGGAGCAGGTGATGGTGCAGGTGTTCCGCACCTATTCCGACGCAGCGCTTCGCATGGGCATTACGAGTGTGCAGAACATGTCCACTGCCCTCAACCTGCAACAGGCGGTGAACGTGCTGCGTGCCACCCGCTCGCCGTTGCGCATCCGGGTGATCCGCTTCCCTGGTACTACGCCTAAAGGCCGGCAGACGGCTGCCTGGTCGAAGAGCTTTCCCGCAACGCCCCAGCTCGAAGTGAACGGGATGAAATGGATCCTCGATGGTACCCCGCTCGAACGCGGCGCGCTCATGCGGGCTGCCTACACCGATCAGCCGGGAACCTTCGGCCGGCTCAACTTCCCGGTGGATACCCTGCGGCGCATCCTCCGGGAAGCAGCGGGCAGCCGTGAGCAGTTGCTCCTGCACATCGTGGGCGACTCCACACCCATCCTCGCGCTGCAGGCGATGAAGGCGGCAGGCCCGGAACAAAGCTGGAAGGCCAAACGCGTGCGCTTCGAGCATGCCGACGGGCTCACGCCCGACCTCTATCCCGAGGCGCGCCGGCTCGGCATCGTGGCCGTGGTCAACCCCGTGCATTTCACATTCGCGGAGGTGAACAACCAGCGTGTCGGTGCGCGTACCGCCCACTACCAGCCCTTCCGCTCCCTCATCGAAGCCGGCATCCCCGTGGCGATCGGTTCCGATGGGCCCAACAATCCTTTTCTCAACATCATGTTCGCGGCCATGCATCCCACCAATCCTTCGGAAGCCGTTACGCGCGAGCAGGCCCTCATCGCCTATACCTATGGTTCGGCCTACGCGGAACAAAAAGAAAAAAGCAAGGGAAGGCTGAAGCCCGGCATGCTGGCCGACCTCGCGGTCCTTTCGCAGAACATCTTCACCGTACCGCTGGAAGCCCTGCCCGGAACTGGAAGCGTGCTCACGCTGGTCGGCGGCAAAGTGGCCTTCGATGCCGGTGTGTTGAAGTGAAGAGCAGCATCCAGGTGAGCAAGGTCATCTGCTCCCGTGAATTTGGCGGGGACTTTGGCCAATGGCCTTGGTAATTTTAAGAAAGGATTTGTTTCGACATGAACAATTCGCACACCCGGACGATCGACGATACTTATGCGCTCTTGCGTACGGGTCCCAACGGCCTTGATGAAGGCGAGGCAGCACACCGGCTCCGGGAGCATGGTCCCAACGAGCTGGCCGAAGGAAAGAAGCGCACGCCGCTCGGCATCCTGCTGGCGCAGTTCGCGGATGTGATGATCCTCATTCTCCTCGCCGCCGCCCTCATCTCCGGCATCATCGGCGATCTCAGTGATACCATCGTGATCCTGGTGATCGTAGTACTGAATGCCCTCGTGGGCTTCCTGCAGGAATACCGGGCGGAAAAAGCCATGGCCGCGCTGAAGCAGATGGCTTCGGCCAACGCCACCGTGCGTCGTAACGGGAGCACGGCCACCATCCCCGCCGCTGCGCTGGTGCCCGGCGACCTCGTGCTGCTCGAAGCCGGCAATGCCGTGCCGGCCGACCTGCGCCTCGTGGAGTCCTTCCGTCTCAAGGTAGATGAAGCGCCGCTCACCGGTGAATCCGAGACGGTGGAGAAGATCACCGAAGCCCTTGCTCAGGAAGACCTTCCCGTGGGCGACCGTCGGAACCTGGCGTTCAAGGGCAGCTTTGTTGCCTATGGCCGCGGTACCGGCATCGTAGTGGCCACGGGCATGCAAACGGAGCTGGGCAGGATCGCGCAGCTCCTGCAGAAAGGCGAGGCGCAAACGCCGCTCCAGCAGCGCATGGCTTCATTCGGCAAGAAGCTCTCGTTCATCGTGCTCTTCCTCTGCCTGGTATTTTTTGTCACCGGCTGGTTGCGTGGCGAAGATCTGCTGCGCATGGTGATGACCAGCATCTCGCTGGCGGTAGCAGCCATCCCAGAGGCCCTGCCCGCGGTTATCACGATCTCCCTCGCCCTCGCTGCGCGGCGGATGATCCTGCAGCAGACCCTCATCCGCAAGCTGCCCGCCGTGGAGACGCTTGGTTCCGTCACGTATATCTGCACGGATAAAACCGGCACGCTCACGCGCAACAAGATGCACGTGGAGGAAGTTTTTGTGGATGGGCTCCGTTCGCAACGCGATGCGTTCGCTGCCGAAGGCGATGCTGCCACCTTGCTGCTCCTGGCCATGGCCCTGAACAATGACGCGGAAGGTGAAGGCGATCATTTGCGTGGTGATCCCACCGAAACGGCCCTGCTTGAATTCGCGCAACAGCAGCAACTGCACCCGGAGCAGTATCCGCGCGTGGCTGAAGTGGCCTTCGACTCCGAACGCAAGCTGATGACCACCTTTCACGCGTATCAGGGACGGGTGATCTCGTTCACGAAGGGGGCACCCGACGTGCTTTTGCGGCTCTGCAGCGATCCGCACGACCGGGGCTTGCAGAATGTGATGGACGAAATGGCGGCCGATGGGATGCGGGTGCTGGGCTTCGCCTGCCGGTATTGGAACGAGCTGCCAATTACCCTGGAGGAAGCCGAAAGCGACCTGGAATTTCTCGGCCTTGCCGGACTGATCGACCCGCCACGAGAAGATGTCATGGAGGCCGTGACCCAGTGCCGCTCTGCCGGCATCACACCCGTGATGATCACCGGCGACCACCCTCTCACCGCACGCACGATCGCAAGCCGGATCGGGCTGATGGGCGAAGGCGATGGGCAGGTGCTGACGGGACAGGAACTGGGCGCGCTACCCGACGAAGCCTTTGCCAAGATCGTGGAGCAGGTGCGGGTTTATGCGCGGGTCTCGCCCGAGCAGAAGCTGCGCATCGTAACCATGCTTCAGCAGAAGGGCCATTTCGTGGCCATGACGGGCGATGGCGTGAATGACGCGCCTTCCCTGAAAAGCGCCAACATCGGTATTGCCATGGGTATTACGGGCACCGACGTCTCGAAAGAGGCCGCGCACATGATCCTGCTCGACGACCGCTTTTCCACCATCGTGCGCGCCGTGCGCGAAGGCCGCCGGATCTACGACAACATCCTCAAGTTCATCAAGTACCTGATGACCACGAATTCGGGTGAACTCTGGACCCTGTTGATCGGCCCCATCATCGGTCTGCCCATCGCACTTCTGCCGATCCATATTCTATGGGTCAACCTCGTTTCCGACGGGCTTCCGGCCATTGCCCTCTCCTTTGAAAAAGCGGAGCCCGACATCATGAAGCGGCCGCCGCGGGCGCCTAAGGAAAGCGTGTTCTCCGAAGGGCGCGGCTGGCACATCATCTGGGTGGGCCTGCTGATGGCGGCCGTGGTGCTCGGCGCCCAAGCCTGGTCCATCGCCGAAGGCCTGCACTGGCAAACGATCGTCTTCAACGTGGTCTGCCTGAGCCAGATGGCGCACGTGCTGGCCATTCGCTCGGAGCGCCGCTCCTTCTTCAGCAAGGGCATGCTCTCCAACCCCGTGCTGATCATCGCGGTCCTGCTCTCCTGTTTCCTGCAATTCCTGGTTACCTATGTTCCCTTCCTGCAGAAGGTCTTTCATACCGAGGCCCTCAGCTGGAAGGAATTCCTGCTGGTCGGCGCGCTCTCCTCCATCATCTTCTTCGCCGTCGAGATCGAGAAGGCGGTGAGGAGGAGGTGAGGAGTTTGCGAGTTCGCGAAGTTTGCGAGGTTCGCGAGGTTAAAGAGGTTCGCCAAGTTAGCTAGAGCATACTCCCCTCTCCTTTGGAGAGGGGTTGGGGTGAGGTCTGTTCAAATGTTCAATAGCTCAATAGTTGGGTCTTCTGGACCTTCAAGCCTACGTGTTTGTGGGAGTGTTGCACAGAGGGTTTTTTTCCCCAGGGGCCTATGCTTTGTACTTTAGGAAACGTAGCTGCCGTATGGAAGACTGCTCTTTACTAGTTTACCCGGAAATACGGTTCTTGGTGCCGGCTTTTCCGTTAGTTCTGTCCTCAGTTGGCTGCGGCAAAACAAACCTCGAACCTTTGGCTTGATCTTTAGACCTGCAAGTACTTCTGTAATGAAAAAACCTCTGTGCCCCTCCCTGTCTCTGTGACTCCGTGGTTTAAAATCAAACAACCCTTCGTGCTTCTTAGTGCCTTTGTGTCTTCGTGGTTCAAAAAAACTACGAAGAAACAAACCCAAATCACTCCGCTGTGTTCTTCATCTTCATCAGCACGGCATAGGCATTCTTCGTCACCACCAGGCCTTTCAGTAATTCTTTCGGTGGCGCTACAAGGCGCAGCCAGCCATCTCCCGCAGGCGACACCGTTACAGGTACCATGCGGTAACGACCGGTGCCGGTTTCGAGGAACACATATTGGGCATTGCCCCAGCGGACCACGGCTTCTTCAGGAAGCAGCTCGGCTTCACTCGTCTCCACGGCGATCTCCGCGTCGGCGAACATGCCGGGGAGGAGGCGCTCGTCGGCATTAAGGAAATGACAATGCACTTCGGCGCTCCGGTCGGTGTCGACATTGCGGTTGATCAGCGACACTTCGGCCTGGTACACCGCCGCTGGCTGGTTCACCAGCCGCACACGGATCTTCTGCCCCTTGCGGATCGAGGTGATGTCTTTCTCGAATACCTTGAGCGAGAGGTGGAGGTCGTCGGGATTCACCAGCTCGAAGAGTACATCAGAAGGATTTACATATTTCCCGATGTTCACTTTAACGGCCGACACATAGCCATCGATCGGGGAAGGAATGGTCACCGATCGGCGGATCGTGCCCTCGTTGAGAATGGCCGGGTTGATGCCCGCCAGCCGCAGCCGCTCGCCATAGCCGGCAGCCAGTATCCGCTGCTGCTGGTATTCGCTCTGCGTTTGCTCCACTATTTTATCGCTGGCGGTCTTGTCTGCATTCAGGAGCTTCTGCCGTGCATATTCTTTTTGCAGAAAAGCGGCTTTCGACCGCGCCAGCAGGTAATCCTGCTGCAGCTGGATGAGGGAGCCGTCCTGCATCTCGGCCAGCACCTGGCCGCGGCGGACACGCATGCCGGGAAGGAGGCGCGTGGACTTCAGGTAGCCGCCCGTGGGAAAGCTGATGGAGACGATGTTCTGCGGGGGCACGTCAACAAGCCCGCTGACCTTGAGTGTATGCTGCGCAGGTCCGGTGCGGACCGTTCCGGTGATGATGCCCGCATTGCGGATCTCGGCCTGCGACAGGGTGACCTGGTCGGCCGGAAGCGCAGGCTCGGTGGTTTCGGTAGCGGCCTGCTTGGTACGGCAGGCGAGCAGCGAAAAGAGAGATATGAGGAGGAAAGACTGTTTCATGATGGATGATTAGCGGATTGAATAAAGATTAATGGCAATAACCGTCTGGTTCCATTCCGAAAGTGCATTGAAATAGTCGGCTTCGATCTGTACCGACTGGTTGGTGAGCAGCATCCATTCCACCAGGGAAATGGCGCCTGCAGCCAGCTGCTGGCTGCCCCGCTCCCGCATCAGCTTCGCCTGGGCCAGCATCTGTTCGTAGCGTTCCAGCTGCCGGGTGTTGCGTTCGTGGCGAAGGAGCAGTTCGCGGAGCTGCAATTGTTCCCTTCTTCTGGCTTCCTCCACATCAGCACGGGCGGCATCAACACCAGCTCTTGCGGATTCGATGCGGGCTTTCTGTGCCTTGCGGAAGATCGGGATGCTGAGGCCTGCCGTGACCGAAGAGAAGCGCTCGCCGGAATAGAATCGGTCCACGCCATCGATATTCTGCACGCCCCGGAAGGTCTGGTTCACATAGCCGAGGCTTACCAGGGGAGCGAGTGACGAGCGCTGCACCGCCACTTCTTTCTCGGCGATCAGCTCCTCCTGCTGCAGGAGGCGGATCGAAGGGTGTTGTTGCAGCAAGCCCGTATCCGGCAACTGCTCGATCTGCGCTTTTGCTTCTGTGGGTGAGGGATAGTAAGGTGCCCTCGTGCCGGTAAGGCTTTGCAGGCGAAGGACTGCGGACTGCAGGTCGGCGCCGAGCAGGCCCAGCTGATTCGCCATCTGCGCACGCTGGGTTTCGGTGGCGGTTTTCTCCAGCAGGTTGATGTCGCCCGCAGCCAGCCGCTGCTCCTGCTTCTTCAGCAGGTTGGCATAAACGCTGTCGGTGCGGGTCAGCAGAGCCTGTTTCTGCTGCAGGGTCAGGATCTCGTAAAAGAGCAGGCTTACCTCACCCCGGATGCTGCGCTCGACCTCTTCCTTCTGCAGGGCCAGGGCGCCGGTCTGTGCGCGCAGCAGGTCTTCTCTTCTCCGGTAAACGATCGGGAAGTGGAAGCTCTGGGCCACGCCCGCGCGGTTGTCGGCATAGGCGCTGTTGATGTTGCCGTATTCCACGTTGAACGAGGTTGCCGGAAGTTCCACCGCGCTCCGTTCGAGGCGGCGCGCTGCTTCGGTACGCCGTTCCGCGGCCTTCACCTGCGGGTGGTAGTGCAGGGCTGAATCGATGGCCGCACTCAGCGTGAATGTCTGTGCCCGCGCCGAGCCGGAGCCGGCAAGAAGGAAGAGCAGCACGATGCCGGTCTTCACCGACTGTTGACGGATGCGGATGGAGGGGCGGTTGCCGCCGCGCTCCGACCAGCGATAGATCAGGGGAAGGAGGAAGAGGGTAAGAAGCGTGGCTGTCACCAGACCGCCGATCACCACGGTGGCCAGTGGCCGTTGTACTTCAGCGCCTGCGCCATTGCTCAGGGCCATGGGCAGGAAGCCCATCGAGGCTACGGCAGCGGTCATCAGCACGGGCCGCAGGCGGATGCGCGTGCCCTTGAGAATGCGTTGGTGGATATCCATGATCCCGGCTTTTTTCAGTTGATTGAATTCGGAGATGAGTACGATGCCGTTGAGCACCGCCACGCCAAAGAGGGCGATGAAGCCAATGCCCGCCGAGATGCTGAAGGGCATGCCCCGCGCGAGCAGTGCGAATACGCCGCCAATGGCCGACAGCGGGATGGCCGTGAAAACAAGAAGGCCCTGCTTCACTGAGCCGAAAGCAAAGTAAAGCAGCAGAAAGATGAGCAGCAGCGCTACGGGCACGGCGATCGTCAGTCGTTTCCGCGCTTCGATGAGGTTCTCGAACTGGCCGCCATAGGTGATAAAATAGCCCGGCGGCAGCTTGATCTTTCCGGAAACTTTTTGCTGCAGCTCGTTCACGATGCTCTCCACGTCGCGGCCCCGCACGTTGAAGCCCACGCTGATCCTGCGTTGCGCATCCTCGCGCTGGATCTGGCCGGGACCAAGCTTGATGTCTACCTCCGCCACCTGGTCCAGGGGCACCTGCATGCCCGTGGGCGTCTGCAACAGCAGTTGCCGCACATCACTGATATCTCGGCGCTGGCTGCTGTCGAGGCGCACCACTAGGTCGAACCGGCGCTCCTGTTCGTATACCTCGCCGGCCACGCTTCCCGCAAAGGCCGAGCGCAGGGTGGTGTTCACTTCTTCGACCGTAAGTCCGTATTGCCGCAGGGCATCGCGGTTGTAGTTGACCAGGATCTGCGGCAGGCCCGTGATCTGTTCCACGTAAACGTCTTTGGCGCCTTCCACGTTGCTGGCCACCGAACCGAGTCGGGCCGCCAGTGCCGCGAGGCTGTCGAGGTTCTCGCCAAAGATCTTGCAGACCACATCCTGGCGGCCACCGGTCATCAGTTCATTGAAGCGCATCTGCACCGGGAACTGGAAGCCTGCGGTGATACCCGGAACATCCTGGAGCGCAAGGCTCATCTTCTCCGCCAGCTCGTCGAAGCTCTTCGCCGAGGTCCATTCTTTTTTCGGCTTGAGGATCACCATCATATCGGAAGCTTCAATGGGCATAGGATCGGTGGGGATCTCTCCGCTACCGGCCTTGGTCACCACTTTTTCCACTTCGGGGAACCGGCGCAGGAGGAGGCCGGCAGCCTGCTGGGTAGCGCCCAGGGTGGTGGTGAGCGAGCTGCCGGTGAGCACGCGCGTATCCACTGCGAAGTCGCCTTCTTCCAGCTTGGGAATGAATTCGCCGCCCAGTTGTGTGAGCACCACCACGGCGCCCAGGAAGAGCGCGAAGGCCAGCCCCACGAGCAGCCGGGGGATCCGCAGGGCTCTCAGCAGCATCCATTTATAGGCCCGTTCAAGGATCCGCATCATGCG
>CBHWDR010000082.1:0-9105 GCA_966112575.1 uncultured Chitinophagales bacterium | reverse complement strand
GGCCGAGTACCGTATTACGCAGGGCATTGAGCATCTGTGCGGGCTTATCGTAGGCTGCAGCACCCAGGTTGCCTTCCTGCACAACATCCGGGCGGGTGAACAGGGGATCCATGGTAGGAGCGAAGTTCATCCGGTTCGATTCGTCGGGGCTGAAGAAGGAGAACTGGTTGAACTCACCTTTGTTGAAGGCTTCCGTTGAACCCTCGTTGATGAAGGTATTGAAGCCTTCGTCCATCCAGGCATAGCGGCGTTCGTTGCTGCCCACGATCATCGGGAACCAGGTGTGTCCGAACTCATGGTCCGTTACGCCCCAGAGTCCGGCGCCGCTGGCATTATAGCCGCAGAACACGATGCCCGGGGAGTCCATGCCGCCCACGATGCCGGCCACGTTCACGGCCATGGGGTAAGGATATTCGAACCAGCGCTGGGAATAGTATTCGATCGAGGCCTTCACCATTTCGCTGCTGCGCTGCCATCCGTTGCGGGTGATGCTCTCAACAGGATAGGCGCTCATGGCCAGCGATTTTTTGCCGCTGGGAAGATTGATCCGCGCCGCATCGACCACGAACGCCCGGGAGGCCGCCCAGGCCACATCACGGGAATTCTGAATGCGGTAGCGCCAGGTAAGCGAGCCGGAAGGACGGGATTTCGGGTCCCGTAATTCCTCCGCGCTGCGGATCACCACGGTCTTATCCGAATTGCGGGCCGAGGCAAGGCGGGAGGCCTGGGCTGCGGTGTAAACATCTTTTTCATTCAGGAGCTCACCCGAACCCACCACGATCAGGTTGGCGGGTGCGGTGACACTGTATTCAAAATCGCCGTACTCGAGGTAGAACTCGCCCTGGCCAATGTAGGGCAGCACATCCCAGCCGCGGATGTCGTCATAGACCGACATGCGGGGGAACCATTGTGCTACTTCGTAGATCCAGCCATTGCGGGTGCGCAGGCGGCCCATCCGGTCGGTACCGTATTCGGGAACCGTGAAGGAATAGGTGAGCGTGAGCTTTACCTTGTTGCCTGCTGCTTTCAGGGGCTGATCCAGCCATACCTGCAAGCGGGTATCACTCTCATTGAATTTGGGGGTGTATTTTTTGCCTTCCGCCTCTACGGCCACCGAGCGGATCTCGTAGCCCTTGGTAAAGCCGGCATTGGCCCAGCGTCCACCGGTTTGCGTGGTCGTGGAGGACCCGCGCGATTCGGACCGGTAAATGTTCTGGTCGAGTTGCAGCCAAAGGAACTTGAGGTTGTCGGGAGAATTGTTGGTATAGGTGATCTCTACCGTACCCGTAACACCATGACTGCCGGTGTCGAGCGTACAGTCGATCCAGTAATCGGCCCGGTTCTGCCAGTACTTCGGCCCCGGCTCACCGCTGGCGCTCCGGTAATCATTGCCGGGATAAGGATAGAATTGTGGGTCAAATGCTTTGCGATGATCGAATTTGTCCTGTCCAAAGGCCATCACTATCAGCCCCTGCAGCAGGAAGAGCACTGCGAGTTTTTTCATGTAAGCTGTTCTTGTGGTCTAAAGCTAGGTTATTACGCAAAGATTTTCTCCGCCTCTTCCACGCTGCCCGGCTTTCCTACATCGAGGAGCTTCGACTCCGAGTGATCGTAGCTGGAGATCTTGTTCTCGTGTGCCAGTTCAAGATAAAGGTCGATGAGCGAGAACTTGCCGGTCAGCCTGGTGAGCTCGAAAACCTTGGGTTCGAAGATGGCCAGGCCACTGTAGGCTTTCTCGAAATAGTCTTTGGCTTCGAGCTTAATCTTTTCTTCCCCCGTGCTCTTATTGCGCCAGCCACAGAGCCGGTCGTATTTGTTGAACAGCAGCTTCCGCGAAGTTTCGCGACTGGTCGTTGCGAGGGTGATCAGCGAATTGTCCTGCTGGTGTTCGATGAGAAAATCCTTCAGGTTGAGATCGGTGAGGATGTCTACGTTGATGGTCAGGAAGCGCTCGCCTTCAAGGAAGGAACGGGCCTGGAGCAGGCCGCCGCCCGTTTCCAGTAAGGCATTGCGTTCGTCAGAGACCTGGATATTCGAGCCATAGCCCTTGGCTTTCTGGAGGGCGTCGATGATCTGGTCGGGGAAATGATGCACGTTCACCACGAGCTCATCGATATCATATTGCTGCAGGTATTCGATCGTCCGTTGCAGGAGGGATTTGCCGTTCACGGTGGCCAGGGCCTTTGGGTGGCTATCGGTCCAGGGCTTAAAGCGGGTGCCGAGCCCGGCGGCGAAGATCATTGCTTTCATCTGTCGGTTCTTTTATTCGGGTTAAAGGTACACTCGTCCGATTCGTTTCAAATATGAGGCCGCCTTTGTAATCTTGTCTTGGACCTGAAACTCATCAAAGGATGCATCTTTCCCTTTCCACCTTTTTGCTTGCCCAAAAAGGTGGAGCCAAAAAAGGCCCCGCCGATGAATGGGACATCGGCGGACCACACCCTTGGACTTTATTCAGCTCGCTTCGCTGCGCAGGGCAACGTTCCAGCAATCAGTGTTTCTTCTTGAAAACCCCAAGTTATACAACCGGCTTTATGCGGAGCTACTGTAGACGCTGTGGTTCTTGCTCCGTTTTCCTAAAGTAGAGACGAACGAAAGCAAACGCAAAACCAAGGCGCTGGACCAATCCATTAAATCGATCAAAGAGAATTGGAACAGTACTTTGCGTTTCCTGGTCCTCGTCCGCAGAAGCCTCTGGCGTATATGGGCTTCGTGGTATAAGGAGACGTCCATCCGTGTCATCCAACTAATCCTTCTCTCATCCGTGATAAGAAAAGGGTGGAGCTTCAGCTCCACCCTCATCAGCAAAATCCATTCAATCAGTGTAATCAGCGATCACATGTTGCGCCGGTACTGGCCGCCCACCTCGTACAAGGCCTTCGTGATCTGTCCCAGCGAACAGTACTTCACGGTCTCCATGAGCTCGGCAAAGAGATTGCCGTTGCTAACGGCCACTTCCTTCAGGCGGCGGATCGCTTCGTTGCTTCGTTCCTCATTGCGCTTCCAGAAAGCATGCAGGTTCTGGATCTGCTGTTCCTTCTCTTCACGGGTAGAGCGGATCACTTCATTCGGCAGCACCGTGGGCGAGCCATTCTTGCCGAGGAAGGTGTTCACGCCGATCAGCGGCAGGTCGCCCGTATGCTTGAGGTGCTCGTAGTGCAGGCTTTCCTCCTGGATCTTGTTGCGCTGGTACATGCGCTCCATGGCCCCCAGCACGCCTCCGCGTTCGGTGATGCGGTCGAACTCCGCGAGTACGGCTGCTTCCACCAGGTCCGTCAGTTCTTCGATGGCGAAGGAGCCCTGGATGAAGTTCTCGGTTTTGGCCGATCCCAGTTCCCGGTTGATGATAAGCTGGATGGCCATCGCCCGGCGCACGCTTTCCTCCGTAGGTGTCGTGATCGCCTCGTCATAGGCGTTCGTGTGCAGGGAGTTACAGTTGTCGTAAATGGCATAGAGCGCCTGCAACGTGGTGCGGATATCGTTGAAGTCGATCTCCTGCGCATGCAGCGAGCGGCCCGAGGTCTGGATATGGTATTTCAGTTTCTGCGAGCGGTCGTTACCCTTGTACTTGTTCTTCATGGCCTTGGCCCAGATCCGGCGGGCTACGCGGCCAATAACGCTGTACTCGGGATCCATACCGTTGGAGAAGAAGAACGAGAGGTTGGGCGCGAAATCGTCGATGTTCATGCCCCGGCTCAGGTAGTACTCCACATAGGTGAAGCCATTGGCCAGCGTGAAGGCCAGCTGCGTGATCGGGTTGGCGCCTGCTTCCGCGATATGATAGCCCGAGATCGAGACCGAGTAGAAATTCCGCACCTTGTTGTCGATGAAGTATTCCTGCACATCGCCCATCAGCTTGAGGGCAAACTCCGTGGAGAAGATGCAGGTATTCTGGGCCTGGTCTTCCTTCAGGATATCGGCCTGCACCGTACCCCGCACCTGCGTGAGCGCATGCGCTTTGATCTTCTCGTAAACCTCCTTCGGCAGCACTTCTTCGCCGGAGAGGCCCAGCAATTTCAATCCAAGCCCGTTATTGCCGTTGGGCAAACGCTCTGGCGCCGAAGGATTGTAATAGATCGGCGCATTTTGACTTCTGTATTTTGATTTTTGGATGGCCAGGACTTCGTTCCAGAGCCCGTTCTGCTCAATGTATTTCTCGCATTCCTGGTCGATGGCTGCGTTCATGAAAAAGGCCAGCAGCATCGGTGCCGGGCCGTTGATGGTCATCGACACCGAGGTCTTCGGGTCGCAGAGGTCGAATCCGGAATAGAGTTTTTTGGCATCGTCCACCGTGGCAATGCTCACACCCGAGTTGCCGATCTTGCCGTAGATGTCGGGGCGGTAATCGGGATCCTCGCCATAGAGCGTCACGCTGTCGAAGGCCGTGGAGAGGCGTTTTGCCGGCTGTCCTTCCGAAACATAGTGAAAGCGCTTGTTGGTGCGCTCCGGCCCGCCTTCGCCGGCGAACATGCGCGTGGGGTCTTCGCCCTGGCGCTTCAGCTCGAATACGCCGGAGGTATAGGGAAACTCACCCGGAACATTCTCCTGCAGCTGCCAGCGAAGGATATCGCCCCAGTCCTTGTATTTCGGAAGTACCACTTTCGGGATACGCGTGCCGCTCAGCGATTTGGTGATCAATTCCTGGCGGATCACCTTGTCGCGCACCTGGTACTCGAAAAAGTCGGCCTCGTATTTTTTTTGCACCTCCGGCCATCCGGCGATCAGCTTTTTGCATTCGGGATGCAGTTGCTCTTCGAGAGATCGTTGAATCTTCCCCAACGCTTGAAGATCTAAACCTTCCAGGTTTTTAAAACCTGGAAGGTTTAAAGAAAGGACGCCCTGGATCTGATAGAGTTTCGAGGCAAGGGCCGCCTGCTCGGCTACCCAATTATCGTAGCTGCGGTTGTTATCCGATATTTCGGATAAATAACGCACACGGGAAGGCGGGATCACCTGCGCTTTGCTCGACAAGGCTCCGTCTGACTTCACCCCCAGCTCCTCAGCCAGGGAGAGGGGAGCACCTGTCTTCTGTGCTACCGCTTCGATCAACTTCGCGAACAAGGTATTTACACCCGGATCGTTGAATTGTGCCGCGATAGTGCCCACGATCGGCAACTCTTCGTCCTTGGCGGTCCAGAGCTGGTGATTGCGTTTGTATTGTTTGCGTACGTCCGCGATCGCATCGAGGGCGCCGGCTTTGTCGAATTTATTGATGGCCACTACGTCGGCATAATCAAGCATGTTGATCTTCTCCAGCTGCGAGGCGGCGCCGTACTCCGGCGTCATCACATAGAGGCTCACGTCGCAGTAGTCGAGGATCGAGGCATCGCTCTGGCCTACGCCTGCCGATTCCAGGATGATGAAGTCGAAAGCCGCGGCCCGGCACACGTCCAGCGCGTCCTGCACATGGGCGCTGAGCGCCACTTCGGAGTCGCGGGTGGCGAGGGAGCGCATATAGGCCCGGGGCGAGGAGATGGAGTTCATCCGTATCCGGTCGCCCAGCAGGGCGCCGCCGGTCTTTTTCTTCGAAGGGTCCACGGAGATGACGGCGATGGTCTTGTCGTCGAAACGGTTGAGGAAACGGCGCACGATCTCGTCGGTCACCGAGGACTTGCCGGCGCCGCCGGTGCCGGTAATGCCGAGGACCGGGATCTTGAGTGGCGCTGTCGGTTGACGGTCCGCGGTTGAGGGTTGGCCGTTCTCCGCATTGGTGATCAGGCGCGCGATCTTCCGTACATCCTTCACTTCGCCGATTGTCATCGGCTTTTTGTACTCCCCGTTGCCATTGAGCACGAAATCGCATTGCTTGATCACATCTTCGATCATGCCTTCGAGGCCCATCTTGCGGCCATCGTCGGGCGAATAGATGCGGGTGATGCCATAGTCGTGCAGCTCCTTGATCTCCTGGGGGAGGATGGTGCCGCCGCCACCGCCGAAGATCCGGATATGGCCGCAGCCGTTCTCTTCGAGCAGGTCCTTCATGTATTTGAAGAACTCCACATGGCCGCCCTGGTAGGAAGTGATGGCGATGCCCTGGGCATCCTCTTCAATGGCGCATTCCACGATCTCCAGCACCGAGCGGTTGTGGCCCAGGTGGATGATCTCGGCGCCCTTGCTCTGCAGGATGCGCCGCATGATATTGATGGCCGCATCATGGCCGTCGAACAGGGAGGCCGCGGTAACGATACGGATCTTATTGTTGGGTTGATAACTCATATAGTATGCAAATCGTTCGCAAATTTAGGCGAAACTGCCTGCGCAAACGCATTTGGCTGCTCGCCCCGCTCGCAGGAAAATAGCGCGCAGAGGCGCAGAGGCGCAGAGAAAGGCAGCATGTTCTCTGCGTTCTCCGCGCCTCTGCGCGAACCATTCATGAGCGAAGCGAATCAGCTTTCCTTTTTCGGGAGCGGGTTTTTCCAGCCTTTTTCCTCCTGCATCACATGGCAGAGGTCGATCTTGACCTGGTACTTATTGCGGAGGTGGCGGGCCAGGGCATCGGCGGCGTAAACGCTGCGGTGCTGGCCGCCCGTGCAGCCAAAATTGACGGCCAGGTTGGCGAAGCCGCGCTTGATGTATTCTTCCACGGAGATATCCACGATATCGAAAACGGAGTTGAGGAAGTCCTGCATGCGCGTCTGGCGCTCGAGGTATTCCATTACGGGCCGGTCGCGGCCATGGATCTCTTTATACTGGTCGTGGCGGCCCGGGTTGTCGATGCCGCGGCAGTCGAATACGAAGCCGCCTCCATTGCCCGATGCATCGTCGGGGATGCCCTTGCGGTAGGAGAAGGAGCAGATCCTGACCACCAGCGGGGTGTCCTCTGCCGCCTGCACGGGCGTGAAGCGCTCGATGATCTCGTCTTCAATGCAGATGTTCAGCACCTTCCGGAACTCCGGCAGCACAATGCCCATGGTATTGTGCTCGAGGAACCAACGGAGGTTCTGCAGGGCCAGGGGGATGCTCGTCAGGAACTGGGCCTTGCGCTCGAACAGGCCGCGGAATCCGTAGGCGCCCAGCACCTGCAGGAGACGGATCAACACGTAGCCATTGTACTGGCTGCGGAAAATATCGCGGTCGATCGGGTTGTCGATCGTGGCTTCAAAAGCGTCCATGTAGTCCTCCAGCAGGCGGTCTTTCCATTGGTCGGGGAGGTTGGCCCGGGCCTGCCAGATCATGCTGGCCACATCGGACTGCGGCGCCCCCTTCATGCCCCCCTGGAAATCAATGAAATGAACGTCGCCATTGTCGGAAACCATGATGTTCCGGCTCTGGAAGTCGCGGAACATGAAGTATTTGTATTCAGTATGCGTGAGGTAGGTGCTCAGGGCTTCAAAGTCATCAATGAGCTTTTGCTTATCGTACGGACGTCGAAGGGCATCGAGGAAATAATACTTGAAATAGAGCAGGTCGGCCATGATGGCCTGCTTGCCGAATTCCTCGTTGGTCAGGCATTTCTTGTAGTTGAGGCCTTCATCGCCCAGCACCTGCAGCCGAACCAGCTCGGTGAGGCTCTTCCGGAAAAGGGCATAAACCTCGTCGGTCAGCCCTTTCTGCTCCAGCACGTGGAGCAACGAAACATCGCCAAAATCTTCCTGCAGGTAGGCCGTTTTGTTGTAGTTCACCGCAAAGACCTCGGGAACGTGCAGCCCTTTGTTGTAGAAATGCCCGGAAAAATAGATGAAGGTCTCGTTCTCGGTCGTATTCAGCCCCTGGGTTCCGATCACCGCTTTCCCTTCGGCATCAAAAAGACGCAGGTAACGCCGGTCGCTGCCCGACTGGGGCAACACGTCGATACGGGAAGGTTCCACACCTTTCCAACTCTTATAGAGCTTGGCTACTTCATCGATGATCTCCTGCATGCGGCAAATATAAAGGCCTCCGGAATCCGGAGGCCTTTTACAGTTGGTTTTGGTTCTGATTCGATTGGTGATCTTATTCCTGGATCAGCACTTTCAGGGTCTGCACGTTCGCGCCCGAGATCACTTTCACCAGGTATACACCGGTGCCGTATTTCTTCAGGTCGAGCGATGTGGTCTGCGCGCTGATGCCGGCACGGCGCTCAACGACATTGCCACGTGCGTTCACCACCATGATCTCGGCATTCTTCAGGCTGCCGATGTTCACCTGAACCTGGCCGCGGCTGGGGTTCGGGTAAGCGATCACGCCATTCTGTACCGGTACTACGGCATCGGTCAGTTCCGACTGAGGCAGTACGGGCGCGTTGCGGGAAGTAGAGGCAGTTGGGCAGTTAAGGAAGCCGTTGTCCCTGTTTCCGTTGTCGTAGTTCTCGTTAATCCAGGTTGCAGTTTGGTTGAACTGGGAGAGCGTATAGGAAGAAGAAGCTCCCGAAAGCGCTGCATTTGCTGCTGCCAGGAAGGCATTTACAGTCATACCGGCAAAAGGACCAGAAGCAATTACATAATTGCCCAAGGTAGTGCTGGACGATGAGAAGTTAGGATCGTAATTGTCGAAGCCAACGGCCAGGGTTACGCCAACCAGCTGGCTGACCAGTGTATTCTTCAGCGCATTGGTCATGGGGTTCACATACGACTGGGTCAGTGCAATGGATTGTCCACCAGCAGGCAGATAGTCCGTAATCGCTTGAGCTGTAGTGAACTTCACGGTATTTGCACCAGCGCCTACAACCAGGCCACCGGGGAAGGCATTCAGGAAATTCTGTCCGTTGTTGCCATGCAGGTAAGTGCCTGGGTTATTGCCCGAGGGCTCTGTACCCCAGCCACCGATCGTATAAGTGCGGCCGGCGGTGCAGTTGGTCGGAGGAGGAGGAGGCGTCATCCAGCGGATGGCATGCTCGTTCGCAGCGGTTCCGGTACCGGAAGTGAAGCCGGCATAAACGGTTGTTGAGCCAAACAAAGCGGAGATATCGCCGCTGGTGGGGAATTGGTAGCTGATCGATACGGCCGGGCTGGTGAAGGCCAGCGTCAGCGTACGGCTGGAAGCAACCCAGGTAATGGTCACATTATGCCACTGACCGTCTTCAATCTCGGAAGGGAAGGGTTGGATGGCGCCCAGCTGTCCGGGTGTATTGTGATGCGTATTGCCTCTCGCCATAACGGCCAGGTGGTCGGCAATAGGATCTCCATG
>CBHWDR010000081.1:0-9130 GCA_966112575.1 uncultured Chitinophagales bacterium | reverse complement strand
GCCCCGACCCTCCCCGGTTCCTATATCCGCGCCCTGCAGCAGGACGCCCCCAACATCATCATTTGGGCCGCGCCCGTGATGTTCTTCTTCGTGTTGCTCGAGTGGTACATCGCCCGCCGGCAGAACCGGCATATCTATGAAAAAAGGGAAACGATGGGCTCCATTGCAGTGGGCATCGGCAATGTACTGATCAACCTTGCACTCAAGCTTGGGTTGTTTTACCTGATCGTAGCCCTGTATAACCTCATCCCCTGGCGGATGTCGCTCAACTGGTGGACCTTCCTCCCCTGCTATATCCTCTTCGATCTGTGCAGCTACTGGGCGCACCGAACCTCCCATCAGCAGCGCTTCTGGTGGGCGACGCACGTGGTGCACCATAGCGGAGAGCATTACAACCTGACGGTCTCCTTCCGTCTTAGCTGGGTACAAACGATCAAGCTGATCTTCTTCCTGCCGGTGGCCCTGATCGGCTTTCACCCGGTGATCTTTTTCGTGGTCAACCAGATCGCGGTCCTCTTCCAGTTCTGGGTGCATACGGAATACATCCGGAGGCTCCATCCGGCGATCGAATACATTTTTGCCACGCCTTCCAACCACCGGGTCCATCACGGCTCCCAGGAAAAATACCTGAACAAGAATTACGGGGCAACGTTTATCATCTGGGACCGCATGTTCGGCACCTACCAGAGGGAAGAAGAGCAGGCCATCTATGGCATCACCCACAATATCGAGGATAAGGCCAACCCCATCTCGATCAACTTCCATGAATATCTCGACATCTGGAACGACCTCAAGGGCACCCGGTCCTGGAAAAAGCGCATGTTCTACCTGTTTGGCGACCCGATCGCCGTTGCGCGGGAAAAGAAAGAGGAGCATCGTGTTCTGCCCATGACGGAAACAAAAGAAGAGGAAGCAGGCGATGAGGACCAGCAGGCCCGCACCGCCTGATCCGTCACTGCAGGAATCCGGTAAGGATCAAAAGCACAAAGACGAAGAAGATCGCGAAACTTGCCGCGATCCCGTAAACCACCTGCTTGTCTTCGACCTTCGATCGCCGGCGGGAGGGTTTAGCATCGTGCATAGGTTATGGGTTGTGCTGCCAAACTAGCCGCAGGACCCCGGGAAATCAAGCGTTTTGTGCATAAGTATCCGGATTTAAGTAGAACTACTCAGGACAAGCCCGGGCTATTTATTAGGGAACCTCCGAAATGCACCGGCTGCCCACTTTCCTTCAACGGAGTTGATATGCATCCTTTTATTTATCTGAATCCCAACCCGTCGAGTTTTCCACAGGCTTCGTAGAACTACCTTTCGCAATCCCGGGTATTTGATTATTTTTAAGCTTCTTTAACACGTCCCGGTTCCCGGGCGATCCGATTCCCTGAAAAATCGAATGCTATGTGGTAGCTGCTGATCCTGCCTTCCAAAATGCAAGGGCAGGGTGTGGAATTACTCTAAACTGCAATTCGGATCGCAAATGAAACTTATGGGGAAATTTTTCGGGCTGGGAAGCCTGCTGCTTCTTCTGCTGACCTTTCACTCGTCAACTGCACAAAACCTTTCCAACCGGGGCACAGAATTCTGGGTCGGCTACGGTCACCACCAGTTTTTCGAAACCGGCGCCAATTCGCAGGAGATGGTGCTCTACCTGAGCGCCGAACAAACCGCGAACGTTACCATTACCATTAACGGCACGGCTTACGCGCAGAACTATACGATCCCTGCCAATACGGTGATCGCCACTACGCCCATTCCCAAGTCCGGCGTTTATGATTGCCGCCTGTTCCAGACCGCGCCCGGTTTTACCGGCGCCAACAGCGAAGGCACCAGCGACCGGGGCATCCGCATCCTCAGCGATGTGCCCATTGTTGCCTACGCCCATATCTATGGCAGCGCTTCTTCCGGTGCCACGATGCTGATGCCCGTGGAAACCTGGGGGTACTCGTATGTCACGGTTAACAGCCAGCAGCGCTATGGCAGCAACAACTGTTTTTCCTGGATGTACGTGGTGGCGCGGGAGAACAACACCCGTGTAGAGATCACGCCTTCAGTGGATACCCGCGGCGGCCGCGCCGCCGGAACGCCCTTCCAGGTGACCCTCAACCGGGGCCAGGTCTACCAGGTGCTCGGTGCGCTGATCACTGCCTCCGACGGCCTCGAACTCACCGGTACCAAGATCCGTTCGGTAGCCAATGCGGCCGGACAATGTTACCCGATCGGCGTGTTCGCCGGCAGCAGCCGTACCTACATCACCTGTTCGGGCAGCGGTGGCAGTGGCGGTGATAATATCATCCAGCAGGTCTTCCCCTTCCAGGCCTGGGGACGCAAATACCTGACAGCACCTACTTCCAATGGCAGCGCCGCGTCCAGCCTGATGACCAACATCTACCGGGTGGCCGTAAAGGACCCGACTACTGTGGTCACGCTCAATGGCGTGCAACTCACCGGACTGTTCAACAACACCTATTATGAATACCAGAGCGGCACGGCGGATTATATTGAAGCCGACAAGCCGATCATGGTAGCCCAATACATGGCTTCCAACGGCAGCTGCGCCAACACGTCGGGCAACGGTGATCCCGAGATGATGTACATCTCCCCCATCGAACAGGCGATCAAGCGCGTAGGCTTCTACCGCAATACCCGTGAGAACATCGTTACGAATTACCTGACCCTGATCATCCCCACCAACGGCATACCCTCGCTCACCATTGATGGCGTAGGCTCTGCCGGCTTCTCTTATAGTTATGCGCATCCTAACCGACCCGGTTATACGGTGGTGGTGAAACGGTTCAATGCTGCCCAGGCCCAGTGCGTGGTCCAGAGCGACTCCGCCTTTACTGCTGTCACTTATGGCCTCGGTAGCGTAGAGAGCTATGGCTATAATGCCGGTACGCTTATCAACAACCTGAACGTGATCGGTAACCTGCAAAACACGCCCGATACCACCACTGCCACGCATGCCTTTACCTGTAAGGGCACGCCGGTTAAACTGAGCATGCTTGTAGCCTACCAGCCCACCAGCATGACCTGGAAGCTGAGCCAGGTGCCCAGCATCAGCCCCAACGCCGATTATACAAATACCAACCCTGTTCCTTCAGCAACGGTCGTCGTGAATGGCGTTACCTATTACCGCTACGAGCTGCCCGGAAACTATACCTTCTCCGACACGGGTACCATCGAGATCCCGGTACTGAATACGCACCCTTCGATCGACAACTGCAACAACACGGAACTGGTGAAGTTTTCCATTTCGGTGAAAGTGAAGCCGGTAGCCGATTTCTCGCTGGCGCACACAGGTTGCCTGCTGGACTCGCTGCAGCTCACCTCCCCGGTGACCACATCCAACAACTATGCGGTCAACAGCTGGAGCTGGCAGTTCAGTGATAATACCAGTGCCACCGGTCAATCGGTGAGCAAACTATTCAATACCTCGGGTGCGCAGACGATCAACCTCAAAGTGGTGACCGCGCAGGGCTGCCTGGGCGATACCACCCGGAACGTCACGATCTTCGACAAGCCCTATGTGAACTTCACGGCTTCGCAGCAGAATATCTGTGCGGGTAGCACGGTAACGTTTACGGATACCTCATTTTATGGCGGCACGGCCCCGATCAATACCTGGTTCTGGGATCTGAACGGCACATCGGCCAGCCTGACGAGCAATGCGGCGCAGACGATGACCTTCCCCAACTATGGCACCTATACCATCAAACACCTGGTGAAAGTGAGCAACACTTGTGTAAGCGATACGGTGACCCGGGTGATCTCGGTCTATGCCAACCCCGTACCGTCCTTCACCTTCCCTGCCGGTTGCCTGCCTTCCAATGGTGTTGTGCAATTTGTGAATGCCAGCACCGTGGCCGATAACCATCCGATTACCTATAGCTGGAACTTCGGTGATGCCAACGCCAATGCGTCCAACCCTAACACGTCCAACCTTACCAGCCCGACCCATAACTATGCGGTAGGCACCTATACCATCCGCCTGAATGCTACCACCGACAATGGATGTTCCCGCGATACGTCTGTGACCACCACCTTCAACATCCGCGGCCAGCTGGCTTACCCGGCATTGGTTTCGGTTTGCGAGAGCGTGCGCGGAACCGTTTCCGTCGCTTCGGCCCTGGTGACCAACAGTGTACCCGGAACCGGCATCTACCGCGGCCCGGGCACGGATACCGCCGGTAACTTCCGGCCTTCCGTAGCCGGTGCAGGTATCCATACGATCTGGTATGTATTCACCTCTGCAGGCGGTTGCCGCGATTCGATCTCCACGCAGATCAAAGTGCATCCCAAGCCGATCGGGAATTTCACCGTTAACGCCGATATCTGTCTCAACCAGCCCGCCACGATCGCCGATGCTTCTTCCCTCTCCAGCGGCGCCATCATCGGGTGGAACTGGAGCTTCGGAGATAATACCACGGCAAACAATACCAGCAATGCCTCGTTCGTGAAGAACTATAATGCGTTCGGCAATTACACCATTCGCCTGGTTGCGATCAGCGACAGCAGCTGCGTAAGCGATACCATCTCCCGTACGGTGGCCGTTCATGACCTGCCCCGGGTTGACTTCACGCTGCCGGCTTATATCTGTATGCCCAATGGCAGTGGCAATTTCACCAACAATACCACGATCGGCGATGGATCGGCCCTGAGTTATGTGTGGAACTTCGGAGACAACTCCGGCACGGCCACGACGGCCAACCCGATGCATAATTTCAGCTCGAACGGTCCTTTCACTATTCGCCTGACCGCCACATCGGCCTTTGGTTGCGTGGACGATTCCACCAAGGTGCTTTCCGCTTTCTACGACAAGCCTGTTGCCAATTTCACGGTAGCGCCGGATACGCTTTGCCAGGGAACGAACAACGTGTTCACCAACCTGAGCACCGCGCCGAACAGCACGGTGCAGGGCTTTACCTGGAGCTTTGGCGACGGAACGAATTCCACGACTGCCAACCCAACGAAAATATACACGCGACCGGGCAACTACTCGGTAAGCCTCACGGTTCGTAACGCAGTAGGCTGTACTTCCGATCCATTTACCAAAAACGTGATCGTTTACCTGCAACCGGTGATCGACGCAGGCCCCAGCTTCATCGTACCTGAAGGCACGATCATCACCTTCAATCCCCGTGCGAACGATTCGACGGTGCTCCAGTTCTACTGGACTCCCACGGGAGGCCTGAGTAATGCCAGCGTGCTGCGTCCGCAGATCGTGGCCCTGCAGAACCAGACCTACCGTCTTACGGCGATCGGCCAGGGCAACTGTTCGGCCAGCGATACACTGACCGTGAAGATCCTGCGCCCGGTACAGGTGCCCAATGCCTTCTCGCCCAACGGCGATGGCATCAACGACACCTGGCTGATCAACAACCTGGTGGATTACCCGGGAGCAACCGTGGAGATCTATAACCGCTATGGCCAGATGGTGTACCAGTCGAACGGCTACAACCAGCCCTGGAACGGAACGCACAAAGGAGCCCCGCTGCCCTTTGCCACCTATTACTACATCATCACCTTGAAGAACGGCTTCAAGCCGATGACCGGGTCGGTGACCATTGTGAAATGATCTGTGTATGAGCAAATCTAACCGAATGAAAAAGATCATCCTGGCGTTCGCGCTCTCCCTGGCAGGCATACCGGGATGGGCCCAGCAACGACCGCACTATACGCAGTATGTGCTCAACCAGTACATCATCAACCCGGCGATCACGGGTATCGAGAATTATACGGATATCAAGCTAAGCCACCGCCACCAGTGGGTAGGCATTGATGATGCGCCCATCACCTCCTATTTCACCCTGCACAAGGCCCTGGGCAAAGCCGACTACCGGACGACGGCCACCTCTTTTGAAATGGAGGGGGAGAATCCGAGAGGCAAGGGTTACTGGACGGAGTATGAAGCTGCCCAGCCCCACCATGGCCTGGGCGTGCAGGTGATCAATGACCAGACTGGCCCGATCTCCAATTTTTCGGCTTTCGCCACGTACGCCTATCATATCGGCATCAGTCCGCGCACCAGCCTTTCTGCGGGTTTTGGCGCCGGCGTGCGCCGCATCAGCCTGAACGCAGGCAAGCTTAGTTTTTACAATGCGAGCGTGGATCCGGCCGTTTATACCAGTGGCGTGATCAACAAGCTCCGCCCCGACCTGATGGCAGGCCTCTACCTCTACTCAGCCGATTATTTCGTGGGTATTTCCGCACAGCAGGTATTGCCGCAGAAAGTTGATTTTTCGAATAATGTGGTCACTACCGGCGACAACAAGCTCGTGCCGCACATCTTTGCTACTGCCGGGTACCGTTTCCTGGCCGGGGAGAACTTCAATATCATTCCCAGTGTGATGGTCAAGTACCTGAATACGCTGACCCAAGTGGATGTGAACACCAAGGTGCAGTACCGCAACCTCGCCTGGTTGGGCACAGGCTACCGCATCAAGGAGGGTTTCAATGCCATGGTCGGCCTGAACGTGTCGAACAAGATAAACGTCAGCTATTCCTACGATTACACGACCACGAACCTGAATCGCTATTCGAAAGGGTCCCACGAACTGGTGCTGGGATTCATCCTCGGAAATACGTTCGAGTCCTGTCCCCGGAATGTGTGGTGACCGATCGATCTTTTTTGAAAAGGCCGCACTTGCGGCTTTTTTTCATTTACGAACGGATCAGCGCCCGCGTCCATCGCCTTTACAACCTCATCCGGTTGTAGCGAAGCAATACATGAAGGAGGAGCAAGAACACCAGCCAAGCAAGGGCAAGTGCAATGGCCGCAGGCTCTGAATACGAGCGGATGACGAGGACAGTCTGGCCGATCAGTGCAAGGGCCAGCAGGTAGGGAGCAATGAGCAGTACCGTGAGGAGGAGGAATGCGCCGGCAAGAACAGAGGCGCCATTCAGCGTGCCCCGGCTTAAGCCAAAGATGGAAAAGCCGATCACGAGGAGGAAGAGCAGTTGGTCGAGGTCGAAGCGGATGACTCCCGGGTGAAAGCGCACGTGTAGCAAGGACTTACTGGTGTCGAGGTCCTCTTTCCGGATCTCCACGCGTCCGCGGCCCTCCCAGAAAAAAAGCGAAGAAGGCCGATGCCAGGCCCGGATGGTGGCACCCTCCTGCTCTACTTCGGCGAACTCCCGCCGCAGCGCTTCCAGCAGCCTGCTTTCCTCAACCGCCGTTTCCAGTTTCCTTGATGAGCTGTATCCTGCCATGATCGATTCCGTGCTAAAATTCAGGGGCCAGATGCCGTGTTAAAGAAACAACAGTTTGTTGGCATCCCGAGCGGGCATCGGTAACTTTACCGGTGAAACCGGATTGAAAACGCGTCACCCGCCCCCGGTCACCCCTGGCGGCCTCAGGCTTGTGGACCCTTCTGGAACATTTCTTCTTTTCTCTTCAACACCAGCGTTTTAAGTCCTCTTTCACCAACTATTTTACTTCATTATTTGTCTTATTTACGGAGGAATCGAAACATGCGAAAAGGTATAACCGAAGGCAGCGGGCCGCAGAGAAAATTGACGCCCGGGCTGCTGAAAGAAATGGAAAACCTGGGATATCGCTACGTACAGGTTAAAGGCCTCACCATCGACAAGCATTTTGATTACATTGATCCCCACTACCTGGTTCTGGTTCCAATGAAGGAGCTTCCCAGCGATGAAGACAAGAGAGACATTTACGAGCCGATCGACAGCGATCTGCTTCGTCAATGGGCGAAAAGTGATGATGATGACCGGCTGGAGATCGTTTTCTCGATGAAGTGCGCCTGATATAAGAAACGCAGACCATGAGGTCTGCGTTTTTCGTTTCTGCCTTCCCAACAATAGCCGGGATCGCCATCAGCGGGTGTTTTAGCCGACTACTTCGCCCTCGAGGTCGTAGTCGTATGCCCGGGTGATCTTTACCTGTACAAATTCACCGATCGGCAGCTTTTTAGCGGAGCTGACCACTACTTCATTGTCTACTTCCACCGAGTCGAACTCCGTCCGCCCAAGGTAGCGGCCGGCTTCCCTCTTGTCGATCAGCACTTTCAGCACCTGCCCTACTTTTTCCTGGTTTTTTTCGAGGGAGATCTCCTGCTGTACGGCCATGATCTCTTCGGCACGGCGCTGTTTCTCTTCCGCCGGAACATCATCGATCAGCCCATAGGCCGACGTGTTCTCTTCATGCGAATAGGTGAAAATGCCCACACGGTCGAAGCGCTGCCGCTCGAGGAAGCCTTTGAGCTCTTCCACGTCGTCCAGGGATTCGCCCGGGAAACCCGTGATCAGGGTCGTGCGAAGACAGATGCCCGGCACAGTTTCCCGGATCTGTCGGACGAGCTCTTCCATTTCAGCGCGGGTGATCTGGCGCTTCATGGCTTTGAGCATATTATCGGCCGCATGCTGCAGGGGCATGTCGAGGTAATTGCAAATGTTCGGACGCTCGCGCATCACTTCCAGCACATCCATGGGGAATTTATGCGGGTAGGCGTAGTGCAGGCGGATCCATTCGATACCCTTCACATCGGAAAGGCGGCGCAGCAGGTCGGCCAGCATGCGCTTTTTATAGAGGTCGAGGCCATAGTAAGTCAGCTCCTGGGCAATGAGGAGGATCTCCTTGACGCCCCGGCTGGCCAGGTGTTCGGCTTCACGAACGAGGTCTTCCATCGAGCGGCTGGTATGAACGCCGCGCATCAGGGGAATGGCGCAGAAAGCGCAGGTGCGGTTACAACCTTCGGCGATCTTCAGGTAGGCATAATGCTGCGGCGTGGCCAGGAGGCGTTCGCCGAGCAGTTCGGCCTTGTAATCGGCCTCGAATTTCTTCAGGATGAGGGGCAACTCCATGGTTCCGAACCAGGCATCGACTTCGGGGATGGACTGTTCCAGGTCATCGCGGTAACGCTGGCTGAGGCAGCCGGTTACGTATACTTTGTCGAGACGACCACGCTGCTTCAGGGACACCTGCTCGAGAATGGTCTGGACGCTTTCTTCCTTGGCCTTATCGATGAAGCCGCAGGTGTTGACGATCACGATGTTATGGTCTTTCTTGCCGCTCTCGTGCACCACATCGATCTCGTTGGCCTTCAGCTGGCCCGAGAGCACCTCGCTGTCGACCATATTCTTGGAGCACCCGAGGGTGATGATGTTGACCTTG
>CBHWDR010000080.1:0-9177 GCA_966112575.1 uncultured Chitinophagales bacterium | reverse complement strand
TTTCTATTTCTAAATAAAACGACAAAATCGGTCAGAGATTGCCTCTTTCGGCCTGTTCACGCTCGATGGCTTCGAAAAGAGCCTTGAAATTTCCCTTGCCGAAGCTCTTAGCGCCCTTGCGCTGGATGATCTCGAAGAACAGGGTCGGGCGATCCTGCACCGGCTTGGAGAACAACTGCAGGAGGTAACCCTCATTGTCGCGGTCTACGAGGATGCCGAGCTCACTCAGGGGTCCCAGGTCTTCGTCGATCTGCCCAACTCGGTCGACCAGGTCTTCATAATAACTCGAGGGCACTTTGAGGAACTCCACCCCGCGGCTCATCAGGTCGCGAACGGTGGACACGATATCGTTGGTAGCCAATGCCACGTGCTGCACGCCCTCACCATTATAAAATTCGAGGTATTCCTCCACCTGGGATTTCTTCTTGCCTTCGGCCGGCTCATTGATGGGGAACTTCACAAATCCGTTGCCGTTGCTCATAACCTTGCTCATCAGGGCCGAGTATTCGGTAGAGATGTCTTCGTCATCAAACGAGAGGATATTCTTGAAGCCCATCACTTCCTCGTAGAACTTCACCCAGGGGTTCATCTGGTTCCAGCCTACGTTGCCCACACAATGGTCAACATACTGCAATCCGGTGTCCTTGGGCGCGAAATGCGGGTTGCTCCAGGCGCGGAAGCCGGGCATGAAGGGGCCGCTGTAATTCTTGCGCTCGATGAAGAGATGTACCGTATCGCCATAGGTGTGGATACCGCTGATCACGACTTCGCCATGCGCATCGTTTAGGCGCTGCGGCTCCATATAGCTGCGTCCGCCCCGGCTGGTGGTCTGCTCCCAGGCATCCGTGGCGTCATCCACGCGAAGGGCCAGGAACTTGACGCCATCACCATGCTTATACACATGATCCGCGATCTCGTTGTCCGCCCGGATGGGGGTCGTCAGTACGAAGGTGAGCTTGTTCTGCCGGACCACGTAGCTGGAACGGTCGCGCTGGCCGGTTTCAGGACCCGCGTAGGCGATGGCCTGGAAGCCGAAGGCACTCATGTAGTAATGGGCTGCCTGCTTGGCATTGCCGACATAAAACTCTACATAATCGGTACCTTGAAGGGGAAGGAAGTCTGCCGTCGGCTGGAGGGTCTGTTTTTCGGCTGTAGCAATCGACATATGATCAGATTTTACGGGTGATTTGCCCGACAAATTTAAACCATTCGGCTGTTTTGCCGGCGGGGAATATTATTTTGCAGGAAGCTGGCAAGATCCACGATTCTTCACGCAAAACGATTCATCATGATTGAACAGGAAAAAACCATATGTGAGCTGCATCCTTCCCAACTGCTCAACTTCAAGGCCTATTGCCTCGCTTTACTGGGCGTGATCGCCGTAAGCGCCGCTGCTGTGCTCACGGGCAACAACCTGCTCCTGCTCCTCTGGATCCTCCCCATCGGCTATGCCCTTGTTCGCTGGCTGGTGGTTCGCTCCATGACGGTGAAGATCACCGATCAGCGGATCATTGTTTCCGAAGGCGTCTTCAACAAACGTACGAACGAGACCGAACTCTACCGGGTGCGCGACTCTTCCATCGATGAACCGTTTTTCTTCCGCCTGTTCAAGCTGGGAAATATCAGCATTTTCACCACCGACGAAGCCGATGCCACGTTACGGCTAATTGGCTTTCATAAGCCGCACTGGATCAAGGACCAGGTACGCAACTATTCGGAGATCTGCCGCCAGAAACGCCGCTGGGGCAACGACAGCGTAATGATCCACGAGCACAACGAAGGTCAATGATCCTTCCCTCCGATCAGAAGCCGAATGGATAGGTATCGGGCATCCCCTCTCCTTTTGGCCGAAAGCCAAGCGGATTCAGGGCCTGAGTCCGGTCGAGGTAAAGGAAGGCATCATAGCGGTCAGCCATGACCGTTGGTACATAGTTCCCAAAACGCTCCTGGTCCGGATCATAGACCACACCGATAGCCCGGTGAGGGACCGAATCGGAATACAGCGCCCGTTGTTCTTCGCTGTTGAAGAGCAGGTAACGGTCCGTAGCGCTTTCCCGGTGCAGCGCATGTTCGATACTTCCTTCCCGTGCTGCCGGCACGTCCAGCTCCTGCATCGGAGCACCCCAGAAATCACCGGCGATCACGCTTCCTTCATAGGTACCGAAACCAACGAGGTAGACCTCGTTGATTGCGTATTGCTCGCGGGCGAGCTGGCCGATGTTCACCATGCCGGCCCGTTTCATGGAGGTGGCGCGGGCATCACCGATATGGGTATTGTGCTCCCAAACGATGGCCTTTGCATCCCGGCCATGGAACTGTAACAGCCGGTCCAATGTTTCCATCATGTGGTGGTCGCGTACGTTCCAGCTTTCGTTATCGAAGCCCATCATCGCCCGGTAGTACTTCTCCGCATTGACCGCGATCAGTGCGTTTTGCTCGTTGCTAAAGACCGCCTCCCGGTCGCCATCGGCCTGCCCGGTTTTTGCCCGCACCTCCTTCAGCAGCTGCAGCACCGCATCCCTGCAGGAATGCGCGCTGAGGGCCGTCCGGGCATACAACTGTTCGTTGTCTTCAAAGGGCTCAAAACAACGAATCGCCTTTCGCACCGAAGGAAGGGTATCGGGATGCTCGCGCTCGAGGTAAGTCATGAGCTCCCGCATCGAATCCCACAGGCTGTATACATCCAGTCCGAAAAAGCCTACGCGGGATTCGGGTGTTTTGGGCCGGTTATGGCCACAGAGCCATTCCGCCAGCGCCACCACTTCCCAGTTGGCCCACATCCAGGTAGGCCAGCGATCGTAGGTCCGCATCGCCTCCACCGCATCGCTGCCGGCATCTGCATACGATTTCACATAACGGTTCAGCTTATAGCAGTCCGGCCAGTCGCCTTCCACGGCGATAAAGGAAAATCCTTTTTCCTCGATCAGCCGTTTTGTGATCGCCGTTCTCCAGGTATAGAACTCATGCGTTCCATGCGTCGCTTCACCGAGCATCACCACCCTTCGGTCACCAATATCCTCGATCAGCGCGTCCAGGTCCTTCGCTGTTTCCAGTCGATGCATAGGCTTTTTCTTTCCTGCCCGCAAATCCGGAGCCATAAAGCCCCCGCCCCTAATACCCAATACCTAATCCCCATTACCCTAATACCTAATACCCTTTACCCATTACCCCAATCCCCCAATACCTATATTTGCCCCATGCTCAAAGTCGGAATTCTCGGTGGTGGCCAACTCGGCCGGATGTTGTTGCAGGCAGGCGCGAATTATCAGGTAGAGACCTTTGTGATGGAAAATGACGAGCATTGCCCCTCTGCCCACCTCTGCCAGCATTTTGTCAAGGGCGATATCCGCAACTTCGACGATGTTTACCGTTTCGGGCAGGGACTCGATGCGCTGACGATCGAGATCGAGAATGTCAATGTGGAAGCGCTGGAGAAACTGGAAGAAGAGGGCAAGAAGATCTATCCCCGACCATCCGTCCTGCGCATCATCAAGAACAAGATCCTGCAGAAACAATATTATGCACAGCATGGTATTCCAACCGCGGAGTTCGCCATTGTGAACCATCATTCCGAGATCATCGAGCATAGCCAGCTGCTTCCTGCCGTACAGAAACTAGGCGAAGGCGGCTACGACGGAAAAGGCGTCCACCCGGTCGACCGTTCGGAAGATGCTGCTCAAGGCTTTGCCGCACCCTCCGTGCTGGAAAGAAAAGTGGCGATCAAAAAAGAGATCGCGGTACTCATCGCCATCGACCAGAACGGGAAGACGGCTTTCTATCCGCCCGTGGAGATGGTCTTCAACAAAGACCTCAATCTGCTCGATTTCCAGCTCTGCCCGGCCGATATTCCCCAATCCATCCTCTGGAAAGTAGAGGCCATCGCGCTTTCCGTAGTGCGCAACTTCCAATCGCCCGGCCTGTTCGCCGTGGAGCTTTTTGTAGACGTGAACAACGACGTCCTGGTAAACGAGACAGCGCCGCGGGTACACAACTCGGGACATCATACCATTGAAGCCCATTACAGCTCGCAGTTCGATATGGTCTGGAGGATCATACTCGGGCACCCCCTCGGAAATACCCGTTATATCCTGCCCTCCGTAATGATCAATATCATCGGCGCCGAAGGCCATTCGGGCGCGCCGTTTTACGATGGGCTCAATGAAGTGCTTTCCATCGACAATGCTTTCGTGCATCTCTACGGGAAAAGCCAGACCAAGCCCGGTCGGAAGATGGGGCATGTCACCATCCTCTCGGCGGAAAAAACGGATCTGACCCACAAGGCCAATAAAGTGAAGCAGACTCTTTCGGTAAAATCGAGGTAAACCGAACCCTTAAGGTTAAAAAACGTTAAGCGTATGCGCCGTCCGCCACTTTTGGCCGGAGGCCTTGCCTATTGATCGTTACTTTTGCCGCGCTCAACTAATTGAATTCTTTGATGATCTTAAGACCTGTATCATATGCCATTCTTGCCGGATGGATCACCCTTACCTGCTTCGCCTGTTCTTCAAGCGATAAAAAAGATGCGCCCAAGCCGGGCGGTCCCGGCGGCGCCGGTGCCAACCGCCCACCGGTTCGCGCCGATGCCTGGATCGTAACCGCTTCCCGGCTCTCGGACGACCTCGATGTGCCTGGCTCGCTGGTGGCGGCCGAAACCGCCGAGGTTCACCCGGAGGTGTCGGGACTGATCACCCGCGTTTATTTTACGGAAGGCGCTACGGTGTCGAAAGGCGCGCTGCTGGTGAAGCTCAAGGACGACGACCTGCAGGCCCAGCTGCGTAAGCTCCGGGTGCAGCTGCAGGTGGCGCGTACCAATGAAGAGCGCTCGGCTCAGCTGTTGAAGATCCAGGGTATCAGCCGCCAGGATTACGAGACCCAGGCCCTGCAGGTGAGCAATATCAACGCCGACATCGCGGTCATACAGACACAGATCGAAAAAACGAATATCCGCGCACCGTTCAGCGGAAAGCTTGGACTGCGGATGGTCAGCGTAGGCGCTTATGTTACCCCGCAAAGCATCATCACCTCCATCAGCCAGAATGCCGGCATGAAGCTCGACTTCACCGTGCCGGAACGATATACCCGCCAGCTTTCCCGCGGCCAGATCGTCCGCTTTTCGGTTGACGGCACCAACCAGGGATACAGCGCCCGCATCATCGCCACCGAGCCGGGCATCAGCCAGGAAACGCGTACCCTACAGGTGCGCGCAGCCGTCATGGCCAACCAATCCGGCCTGCTTCCGGGTGCCTTCGCAACTGTTAGCCTCGCCTTCGATCCGAACGCCAATGCCCTGACCGTTCCCACACAAGCCATCATTCCCCAGGCAAGAGGCAAAAAGGTATACCTCTACAATGGAGGTAAGGCCCGGTTCGTGGATGTCACCACCGGCCTTCGGGATTCGGCCAATGTGGAAGTGACCTCCGGTCTGAAAGCAGGCGACACTGTGCTGATCACCGGCCTGCTCACCCTCCGACCGGAAGCCAAGGTTAACCTGGGCAAGGTGATGAACGGGGACAAAACAACTACTGCCGCCAACCGAACCGACTCGACTTCGAAAACCAAATAAGAACGATCAAAGGCTTCACCGCAAGGTGGAGCACGGAGGTGGATATGAATATTTCTGAACTGAGTTTACGCCGGCCGGTACTGGCCATCGTGTTGAACATCATCATCGTGGTGTTCGGCTTCATCGGGTTCAAGTTCCTGGGCGTTCGCGACTACCCGGCCATCGACCCGCCGAATATCAACGTCAGCACGTCCTACGGAGGCGCCAATCCGGATATCATCGAGACGCAGATCACCGAGCCGCTCGAGAAAGCCATCAACGGCATCGCCGGCATCAAGAATATCACGTCGTCGAGCAGCGCCGGCAGGAGCAATATCAACGTTGAGTTCGACCTGAGCATCGACCTGGAAGCGGCCGCCAACGATGTGCGCGATAAAGTGTCGCAGGCCACCCGCTCGCTTCCCCAGGACCTGGATGCGCCGCCGGTGGTATCGAAAGCCGATGCCTCCTCCGACCCCATCCTCTCCATGACGGTGCAGAGCAATACCCGCAGCCAGCTGGAGATCACTGAATTTGCCAACAACGTACTCGTTGAGCGCCTGCAGACCATTCCGGGTGTGAGCGGTATCCAGATCTGGGGCGAAAAACGGTATGCCATGCGCATCTGGTTCGACCCGCAGAAATTATCGGCCTATAACCTCACGCCGAATGATGTGCAGCAGGCCCTGCTCCGTGAGAATGTGGAGCTACCAAGCGGCAAGATCTCGGGCAATGCCACGGAGCTGAGTGTACGCACCTTCGGACAACTGAATACGGAAGACGAATTCCGCAACATCTCCGTCAAAAGCATCAACGGCAGCGAGATCCGCATCCGCGATGTGGCCGATGTGGTGCTTGGCCCGGAAAACGAAGAAAGCTCACTGAAGGAAAGCGGCATTCCCATGATCGCGCTGGCCATCATTCCCCAGCCGGGCTCCAACTATGTGGCCATCTCCAACGAATTCTACAAGCGCCTCGAGCAGCTGCGCAAGGACCTGCCCGAAGACTTTACACTGAACATCGCGCTGGACCAGACGAAGTTCATCAAGAAGTCCATCGAAGAGGTGGAAGAGACCCTCATCATTGCCATGGTGCTGGTGATCCTCATCATTTACCTCTTCTTCCGCGACTGGATCATCGCCTTCCGTCCCCTGATCGATATCCCGGTCTCCCTCATCGGCGCGTTCTTCATCATGTATATTTCCGGCTTCACGATCAACGTGCTTTCCCTGCTCGCGATCGTGCTGGCAACCGGGCTGGTGGTGGATGACGGTATCGTTGTTACCGAAAATATTTTCAAAAAACTCGAAGCGGGGATGCCCAAGTACCAGGCGGCCCGAGAGGGTTCGAAAGAGATCTACTTCGCGGTGATCGCAACCTCGATCACCCTGGCCGTCGTCTTCCTGCCCATCGTTTTCCTGCAAGGGTTCACCGGGCGGCTCTTCCGGGAGTTCGGCATCGTCGTGGCAGGCGCGGTACTGATCTCCGCCTTTGTATCCCTTACGCTCACACCGGTGCTGAACGTAAAGCTGACGAAGTCGGTGCACAAGCATGGCTGGTTCTACAACAAGACCGAGCCTTTCTTTCGTGGGCTGGACAACGGCTATAAGCGGCTGTTGACCCGCTTCATGCGGGTACGCTGGCTCGCCTTCGTGATCATGGGTATCTGTCTGGCCATCATCGTGGGCATCGGCGGCAGCCTCCAGTCGGAGCTAGCACCGATGGAAGACCGCAGCCAGTTCCGGATCGCCGCCACGGCACCGGAAGGCAGCTCGTATGAGTTTACCGATGCTTTCATTGAAAAGCTGACCAACCTGGTGCTGGATTCGGTGCATGAAAAACAGACCGTACTTTCCCTGACCGCACCCGGCTTCAGCGGCGGCTCGGTCAACACCGGTTTCGTGCGCGCCGTCCTTTCCGACCCCAGCGACCGGGAACGCTCGCAAAAAGAGATCGTGGCCATGATCCAGCGCAACGTGGCGAAGTTCCCCGAAGGAAGGGCGGTGGTGATCGAAGAGCAGACCATCCAGCAGAACCGGCGGGGCGGACAGCCCGTGCAGTTCGTGATCCAAAATAATGATTTCAACAAGATCGCGCAGGTGCTGCCGAAATTTTTGGAAGAAGCCAACAAGGGCGGCATCGTGGTAGGTGCCGATGCGGATCTGAAATTCAACAAACCCGAATTGCGCATCCAGGTGGATCGCCTCAAGGCCGCCGAACTGGGTGTGAGCATCGAGGATATCTCCAATACCCTCAACCTCGCGCTGAGCAACCGGCGATTAGGCTATTTCACCAAGGCCGGCAAACAATACCAGGTGATGGGCCAGGTAGATCGCAGCAACCGCGACGACCCCACCGACCTGAAAGGCATCTTCGTCCGCAGCCGCAACAACCAGATGATCAGTCTCGATAACCTGGTGAGCTTCGAAGAGGCGACTACGCCAACGACCATTTTCCACTTCAACCGCTTCAAGTCGGCCACGATCTCGGCCAGCCTGGCGCCGGGAAAAACGGTTGGCGACGGCATTGCGGAAATGAACCGGATCGCCAAGGTGTTGCTGGATGAAACATTCGTTACCTCGCTCTCCGGCTCTTCGCGTGATTATGCCGAGAGCTCAAGCAATATCGGTTTCGCCTTCTTCCTGGCGCTCGGATTGATCTTCCTCATCCTGGCAGCGCAGTTCGAAAGCTTCATCGACCCGATCATCATCATGATCACGGTTTTGCTGGCGATCGCCGGCGCCGTCCTCTCGCTCTGGGTCTTCAACCAGACCCTGAATATCTTTTCACAGATCGGCATCATCATGCTGATCGGCCTGGTGACCAAGAACGGGATCCTCATCGTGGAATTCGCCAACCAGAATCGCTTCGCCGGCATGGAGAAAACCGAAGCCGCCATCTATTCAGCCTCCCAGCGTCTTCGTCCCATCCTGATGACGTCCCTGGCAATGGCCCTGGGTGCCCTTCCCCTTGCCATGTCCCTGGGCGCTGCCGCCACCAGCCGCATCCCCCTGGGCATCGTTATCGTGGGCGGGATCATGTTCTCCCTCATCCTAACGCTTTTTGTGATCCCGGCGATGTACTCCTATATGTCGGCGAAAAGGAAAAACGATCCGACCCATGTATTTGATGAAGAAATCCAGACACATGCACCAGCACACTAATCGATATCGCCTGATCGGCCTCGTGGTTCTGCTGGGCTGTTTCGGACGGGCTTCGGCACAGTCCGACAGCCTTACGCTGGAACAGGCGATCGCTACTGCCCTGCAGAACAACTACGATATCCTGCTTTCGCGTGAGGACTCGGCTTCGATCGCCATCGACAACGAATACCGGAATGCCGCCTTCCTGCCCACGCTGAACGCGAATTCCACGCTCCTGTTCAACAACAACAACCAGACGCAGAAACTCGCCGATGGTTCGGAGCGCAAACGCAATGGCATCCGCTCCAATAATATCAATGCCGCGCTGGCCCTCAACTGGACCCTCTTTGACGGATTACGCATGTTCATCGCCCGCGAGCGGCTCGACGTGCGACAGATGCAGGGCAGCCTGACCATCAAGAACCAGGTGATCAACACGGTGGCGCAGGTAGTGAACACCTATTACGATATCGTTCGGCAGAACCAGCTTCT
>CBHWDR010000079.1:0-9239 GCA_966112575.1 uncultured Chitinophagales bacterium | reverse complement strand
TCGAATGTGCGCAGCTCCCAGGTGAGGGAGTTGCCGTCGAACGGAACGTCAAACCGGGTCAGGCCGGGCTGGAAGAGCACCGGCTGGTTCGTGCCATCGTAGGAAGTGCCGGTCAGCCGGTTGTCGGCCCCGATCGGAACAAATACCGGTGTCGGGTTTGCATTCTCGCAGAAGAAATGCGCAATGAACCGGCGCGTGGTGGACGTGGGATTGACCTCTTCCACGCAATCCAGGTAAGGACGCAGCTTCTTCGCACCGGGACCTTTCGGATTCACATAGAGCGTTCCGTTGACCAGCGTGATGCTGTAGCTCGCAGCATTCGGGAAATTGCCCTGTGCCGGCACGATCGGGTAAAGGCCGGCGGAGCCGGTAAAGCCCGTAGCGCTGTAGGTGTAATTGGCAATGTCGTTATTCTTCAGGCCGGTAAGTGTTCCCGTCAGCTGCGGGATCGGGTCGCCCTGGAACATGACCTTGTCATCCGCCTTCACGTTCAGCGGTGTCTTGTTCACCGTGAGCGTTCCGTTCTGGAAGCTGAAACTGTAGTTGGTCGATGAAAGGCTTCCGGCTGCGGCAACGATCGGGTAGGTACCCAAAACACTGGCTGTAGTGGCGGTCGAGGTCAGCGAAGGCGCGCCCGTGATGCCGCTGCTGGCGAAGGTCTGGCCATTGATAAAGCCGGAGTACAGGGCTTCGAATACCGGGTTGGCGCTGCCATAGAGCTTCGACGTATCCTTGGCGCGAACGGTCAGCTGCACCTTGTTCACGGTCAGCGATCCGTTCTGGTAACTGATGTTGTAATTCGAGAGATCGGTTCCTGCTGCACTGATGGCTCCGGAAGCCACGATCGGGTAGGTGCCGCCCGAGGCGCTGGCCGGGGTGCCATTGCTTTGCATGCCGATCTTCTCGATCGCATCGCCAAACTTCAGCGTGCCCGCCGTGATGGTGAAGCGGGTCGAGTCAAAAGTCAGCGATTGGCCATAGGTCTTGCTGGTATCCTTCGCTTTCACCGTGAGCGGCGCCGCGAGCACATTCAGCTGTCCGGGCACATAGCGCACCTCGAGGTTGTCGTTCAGCAGAGCGCCGGGAATAATGAACTGCTGACCTACACCCAGGCCGGTGATCATGTTCAGGGAGCGCAGGTTGGCCACGCCACCCGGGCCCAGGTCGGTCTGGTCCACGATCACGGCGGTTTTATTGGTCGTGCTGTTCAGGCTGTTGACAATGGGTATCGCCTGCCCGTTGACAATGGTGACGGCCTGTCCGTTTACGATGGTGACCGCCTGGGCATTCACGATCGTTACGGCCTGTCCATTAACGATGGTCACGGCCTGACCGTTGATCAGTGCCGACGCACTTACAATACCCCGCTGGTTGACGCCCGAAACGGAGCGGAGCATATCCGTCTGTGTGGGGTTGGTGAAATAGTCGAGGATGGATTCCTGTGTGATGTCGACTACGCGGGTATTATTGCTCAGCGTCCGGGCGTTCTGCACCGACTGCTCACTGACGAGGAAGGTCAGGTTGTCGACCTGGCTGCTGCTCAGCGAATTCACGATGGTGACCGCCTGGCCATTCACGATAGTGATGGCCTGGGCATTGACGATGGGGATCGCCTGGCCGTTCACGATCGTAACCGCCTGTCCGTTTACAATGGTCACCGCCTGCCCGTTCACGATCGGGATGGCCTGTCCATTGACGATGGTCACCGCCTGGCCGTTCACCAGGCCGATCACATTATTCGCAAGGAGGCTGTTGTGGTTCGTGGTCACCATGTTGAATACCGCGGCCGAGTCGCCGAGCACGATCGATGGATCCTTGGTGTACGTGAACTGCACTTCGCCCATCGGGGCGCCATAAACGATCGAGGTATCCTTCGCCTTCACCGTGATCGGCAGCTTCTGCACGGTCAGCAGGCCGTCGGTGAACGTATAGTTGTACTTGCCGAGCAACAGAGCATCGGCAGTATTGGCGGGATTGAAGGTGCGCACGGGGCGGATGAAATAAAGGCCCACGTTGCTCATCGGGTTGGCCGGCGTTGTGAAGCTTACATTGGTAAGGCCGAGATCTGCCAGCGACAGGGTGGTGCGGCTCAGGGAGTCGCCATCCACTTTCACCGTGAAGGTGTAAGAAGGCATCTGCTCTCCATATTTCTTAGTTCGGTCATGTGCGATCACCTCGATGTTCTTCTTGGGCACACCGGTAATGGTCAGGCTGTTCGACAAGCCGCCGTCCAGGCCTGAGGGCGACTGCGGGTCGGTATAAACCCGGATCGACCGTTCTTCGGTAAAGGCAGGGAGCGTTGTGGTAGCGGTCGTATTGTTCAGCACAGTGGTCGTGAGCGTATCGCTGCCGAAAACCACCACGCTTTCATTGGTGAAATAACTGCCATGGATGATCAGTTCCATCGGCTGGGCGCCCGGTGTAAGCGAGGAATCACCCAGTTCGAGGCGGATCACCTGCGGCAGGGGATTGGCTATCGAACGCATGGCCGAATCGGCCTGCACGAATCCGTAACCCGTCTTGAAATCGAAGCCGGGGGCATCCATGTCAATGGCGTTGTTCACCAGCAGGGCGCGTGCTTCTGCAGGTGTCAGGGTCGTCGCGTAATATTTCTTCCTTGCTTCCATCAGCAGGGCCAGGGTGGCTGCCACGTGTGGGGCTGCTGCCGAGGTGCCGAAGAAGTTCGGCCGGCCATCGCCTTCGTAGTCCACGCTGCCGAAGTTCACGGTCGTGTTCACGCCATTCGGCCCAACGAGGTCAGGCTTGTTGCCCACCACATTATTTACCGGGGTGCCGCCGAGCGAGGAGAAAGAAGCAGGCGTGGGCGTGCTCACGCCGTAGGCCGGCGTGTTGGCATAAAGTCCTGCACCCACGGTGATGGCGCGGTCGGAACTTGCCTGTCCAACGATGGTTGAAGTACCCGTGTTGTATTCGTTGATCTTCAGGTCGCCGCGGAACACTACGTATTTGAACCGCAGGTTGCTGCTCGGCGCCGTAGCCAGCGTATCGGAGGCATTGACGATAAGAATATTCGTGGCCGTGGTTTGGGTAACGGTGAAGGGGAGCACTTCGATGGGGTCGCCACCGCTGTTGTTGCGGTTGAATCCGAAAAGCGTGACGCCGTTGTCATCGGTCAAATAGATGTCAAGGTCATTGACCGTACCCGAGCTGCCACCGAGCGAATAGATATCATCCTCCCATTGCAGCACTAAAGTGTAGACGCCGGGCTTCAGCGAGTCGTTCTGGAAGACGTCGCCACTGCTGAAATCATGCGCGCGACCGCGGAGGCCGGGAAGCGTGATGGAAGACCGGTTGAACAGGTTGCCATACGATTTGTTTCCGAAATTACCCGCAGCGGTCACATAGCTGACGCCCTGGTCCGATACCTGGCGGATGCTGTTGGACACCACACCATTACGGAAGAAAGGTTCGGTAATGAAGGTGATATCATCTACCAGCACCTTGCACCCGCTGTCGGCCAGCTGCCGGATGCCTTCCGCGAAATCGCCCGGTGTGAGGAAGCCCGTACGGAAGGAGAGCTGGGCCTTGGGCGCCACGTCGTGGATGATCTGCAGCATGGCGCGGCCTTCATCGCTGCGGCGTCCGAAGGGGAACTCTTTGAGCACGCGCACCGGGGTGGCATAATTCGGATTGCCTGCGCCGGGAAGATCGCCGTTGTTCACGTCGATAGAAGCCGGGTCGCCGGCGAGTGTGTTGTAGCTGTCCGACAATACGCCCACCTTGATGCTGTCGCCGGAAAGGCCATAGCCGTTGCGGACGAAATTGGTGCGCATGGCGCTGTCGCCCTGGCTTTTCGCAACGCCATTATTGGAAATGGCGGGGAAGGAGGGACGTACATAATTTACCTGGCCCAGTCCGTTGAGCAGGTGCAGCTTGGCGATCGGGAACCAGCCGGTGATGATCAGGCTGTTGGCGCCGTTGCTGATCGTATCACGCATGCCATACGTATTGCCGAGGAGGAGGGATTTGAGGGTGGTTATCTGGCCTTCAAAGGCGATGACGTCGATCAGCACGGAGTCGGTGCGCAGCAGGAAGATGGCGCGGGCGCTGTCGTTGACGTTACCAAAATTCTGCAGCAGGGAGGTAAGCTCGGAGCCGATCTTCGAATTCACCTTGCCGGCAGACGAAGGCGGGTAGTAGGGGAGGATGCAGGGCGTCTTGGTTACCACTACGGTGTCGCGTGCTACCACGGAGCAATTGGGTTCGGTCACGGTGAGCACATAGGTGCCACCGGCGGTTACGGTTGGCGTGGGGCTCGTAGAGCTGAAGTTGCCGTTGACCACTGACCAGCGGAAGCTGACGCCGGGCGTGGTGGAAGAACCCTGCAACGTTGTGGAAGGGTTGTCGCAGGTAATGTTGCGGTCGGGACCTGCCGACACATTGGGCGTGGGGCAGCCGAGGTAAGGCGCATGGTCCACATTCACACCGTTATCGAGAAAGACCTGGGTACCGCTCCAGAGTGAGCCGGTGACCTTGGAAGGCGTGGAGCCGGATCCTACAAAGATGCCGCCATACGGAGCCCATACAGTGCCCTGCCAGAAGGACTGACCTGGGCCGGAAGCGCCGTTCGACATGATCCAGGCATTGGTGCCGCCGGTGTTAGTCGAGCCATTGCCATGCACTTCCATGAAGACGCGGGAGGCGCTTCCTCCGTTCACGATCTCCACATTGAGCTTGTACAGGTCCACGTCGCCATGAACATAGATGCGGATCACGCCTTCGGTGTCGCCGCCGAAGTCGAGAATGAATTTATTGGTATTGCCCGTGTTGCGGATCCGGCTGAACACATAGGTACCCGTGCCGCTGAAGGTCACAGTGCGGGAACCGTTCAATTGCAGCGCTCCGTACTTGTTGGGCAGGGGCAGCACGGTTTGCGTGCCATTCACCGGTGTAGTGCCGGCATCAGGAAAGGGCTGGATCGCAGGAAGGTCGGGGGGCGCCGGGAGCGGAAGCGCCAGGGGTGAACGACCGCCCAGAGCAGTGGGGCCGGTATAATTGCTGCCGCCGGGCATATAGAGAATGCCCGACAGGGTGCCTCCCGATACGCTTGCATTACCGTTGACAAAGAGATTGCCGGTGATACTGGCAGTGGAGCCTGCCTGGAAGATGGTGCCGCTGGCATTGCCCCTGTTGGCGGCAGTAAGGGGTCCGCCAACGGAATTGCTGTTGGCCAGTATCACCCGGCCGCCGCTATACACGCTTTTTGCAATGTTGGAATTGCCCGTGGTTTGCACCAGCGAGGCGCTGCCGACATTTCCATTTAAAATACTGGTGGATGTGCCGATGGTAACACTATTGGTACCATACAGTACGAAGTCTCGAATTGACCCGGTCTGCGCGCGGGCTGTGGACACAAAGAGTACAGATGCTGCCAGGATCGGTAGAAACAGGCAGGCAGGGGAATAGGAGGAACTCCAAACCTTTCTCATAATAAAAATACGTTTAGCTTGACGGTCAACGTGATCGTTTCAAAGGGGGACGGTCGAGAATAAGGTTTAACAGGAGTGGTACTGATCTAAAAGCACAAAGGCTTTCCGGCACAGGGGAGCGGTTAGCAAGCAGATTTTTTGAAGGATAGTGCAGGGCTGGTGATTGAAGGTAGTATAAATTCGAGGAAAACGAAAGCTCCCTTCACCCTTTTGGGCTATTTGGGCCGAAATGAATTCGATTAAAACTATATTTAAGAATGAAAGAGCGCTTGATCGGTTTGCTCAACCTGAAAGTGGCTGAATCCAGGTATGTTTTCGACCTCCTTAGTATTCAGCTCTTTATAGGTATTGCCAACTCCCTGCTCAATATTGTCTCGCTTACGTATTTCCTGCACCAATTCTCTGTAGACAGCATTCCCTACGGCTATGTGGCCATCGCCCTCACCCTTTGGCTGCTGAATGTTGGTTATGAGCGACTTGAGCACCGCCTTTCGCCCCTCAGCCTCCTCCAGCTGATCATCCTTTCTTCAGCCGCGATCCTTTTTCTGTTCTGGATCACCCTGACCATCTCCGACCAGCAAACAGTCATTTTCCTGCTCCTCGTCTGGGGCACCCTGTTCTATATGGTCACCGGTTATGCTTACTGGGGGCTAGTCTCCCTGCTCTTCAACGTACGCGAAAGCAAACGGGTATTCTCCATCGTTGGAGCCGGCGACATCCCCGCAAAACTGATCGGCTATATCGCAGCCCCCCTCCTCATACCCATCATCGGCCTCGATAACCTGCTCCTGCTGGCCGTTGCCTCGCTCCTCGTAGGCGGCTTCCTCCTGTACCGGCTGATCCGTCACAAACGCTGGGAAAAGGTGCAGCAACGCATTCATCATCAGAAGCACCAGCACCACAAGCATGCGTCCAACGATTCCCTGATGCAGTTCTTTTTTCGCAACAAGTTGATCTTCACGATCTCGCTCCTGTCGCTCCTGAGCTATAACGTGTTCAACCTTGTCGATTATACCTTCGTTTCGCAGGTGAAGTCGCAGGTCAAGAGCATCTCTTCGCTCGCCACCTACGTAGCCGTGTTCTTCGGCGCGGGCAGGCTGGTTGCCTTCGTGATGAAGCTCGTATTCACCAGCCGCGTGATCGAGCAGCTGGGCATCATCGCAGGCCTGATCATCACCCCGGCCGCACTCTTCCTCTTTTCCCTGCTCTTCCTGGTATTCGACTCGGGCGATTATACCCTCTATATTTTCGGCGCCATGGCCATGCTGGTTGAAGTGCTGCGGTCGGCCATGCAGGAACCCGTGTTCTTCATTCTCTTCCAGCCGCTCAATGAACACCACCGGCTGCGGGGGCACATCATTGCCAAGGGTTATATGCTCGCGCCCTCCCTGCTGATCGTGGGCGCCTCGCTCATCGGGCTGAAGTACCTCGATATCGAGCTCTCCATACCTTTTACGATCCGGGTGCTGCTGCTCAACCTCGTGATCTGGGTGGGGATCATATTTTACATCCGGAGGGAATATGCAAAGCAGCTCCATACCTCCATCGCCCGTGGCGTGTTCAGCGGTGAAGTGCTGAAGACCCTCGACCCGGTAACCATCGGGCTGCTGATGGAAAAGATCGAGAAAGGACATGAAGGCGAGAAGATCTATTCCCTTTCCCTCCTGGAGCGCTCCAATTATTCGGGCATCGACCAGCTGCTCGAGGAGCAGCTGCACGAAGGCACACCTGGCCTGAAGAAGTATTCCCTGCACCGGCTGGTGGAACGCGATACGCTGCGGATCGACCTGCTGGAAGAGCGGGTGGAGGAGGAGCCCGATCCGGAAGTGAAGGAGCAACTGGTGAGCATCCTCTGCAAGCGTGACCTCAGCTACCTGCGCTCCCTCTCGCGCGACCTTTCGGGGCTCGAATACAGCACCCGGCGCAACGTGATCGTGCACCTGCTCAACCAGAACGAATTTGCCCTCCTGCACAAGGCAGGCAACGAGATCCACCAGTTGCTGGGATCTGCCGTGCCCGCGGAACGCATCCTCGCCCTCGACATCATCAGTGAGCTCAAGTCGATCACCTTCACGGAAGCGATCGTCGGGCTGCTGTCGGACAATGAGCCCACGGTACGACGGCAGGCTATCGTTACGGCCTGCAAGCTGAAGAATCGCCATCTTCTGCCTTTCATCTTCGAACGCCTCGATAAGCCGGAAGATCATTTCATGGCCATCCAGGGATTGTTCCAATACGGCGATGAGCTTTTCGACGATATCCGGAACCTGGACAAGGAGTGGCTCTACACGCATCGGGCCGACCTGATCAAGATCGCGGCCAGGGCAAGAGGGCCGCTGTCGAATCACTTCCTCTTGAAGTCGCTCACGGAAGATCCCGAGTACACCGAACGGGTCGTGCATGTGCTCTGGCAGCGCAGCTTCCAGGCCGAGTCGGTAGAGCAGATCTTCTTCTTTCAGAGCCTCGTGACCAAGACGATCACACAAGCCTTGGAGAAGATCGAATATCACTATTCCGTGCCCGGCTTCGAGCACCACGAGCTGGTACGGCATTCGATCAACAGCGAGATCTGGACCGACCTGACGACGGCCGTGAAGATCTGTGCCTTCCTTTATCCCCGGAAAGAGATCAGCCGGATCGTGGAGCTGGTCGAGAACCGCGACCGGCATAAGCTTTACAATGCGATGGAGATGATGGAGATGGTGTTGCCGAAAAAAACCTCGCGCCAGATCAACGAAGTCCTGGATTATCTGCTTGATCCGCTCTCGTTTCGCCGGAAGCCGCAGGCTACGCCGGAAGGTGAGTTCTTTGTTCGGGTGATCGAGGGCCACTCGTTCAACCAGTGGACGCGTGCGCTTTGTCTCTATACCGCTGTTGGCGCACATCAGCAGGAACTGGTGCGAAGGCTGGGTGAGGCCGTTGAAGAGCGCGACAGCCCGCTGATGAAAGAAACCCGTTCCCATGTACTAAAACAGTTACAACTGCCCGAATATGATCATCATTGAAAAAGTGCTGCTGCTGCGTAATTCCTCCATCTTCCACAACTGCCGGGAGATCGACCTGGTGGAGATCGCGTCCATTTGCCAGGAGGTACAGGTGGGGAAAAATGTGAATCTCTTCCGCAAGGGAGATCCAGGCAACTGCGTCTACTTCATTTATAAAGGGAAAGTGTCCATTCACGATGGCGACCATCAGCTGGCGGAGTTGTCGGAAAACGAATTATTCGGCGAGCTCTCCGTGCTGGATTCCGACTCGCGTTCGGCCAGTGCCACTACGGTCACTGACTGCATCCTGCTGAAGATCGACCAGGAGGATTTTTATGATGTGATGGCAACGAATACCGATATCCTGAAAGGGATCATGAAAACGCTTTGCAAGCGCCTCCGCGAACAGGATCATATCAATGTGGAGTTGAAGAAGCTGGTGCACAGCTAGAGCAGCCGGGCGATATTCGCCTGCTTGGCATCTTCACGCAGTTTTTGCGAGGACTTCGTATGGTACTGGTGCTTGGTGAGGAAGCTGATCTGGAGGGCGCTCCACTCTTCATCCGACCGGATCACGCCGTACGTGAGGAACTCTCTTCGCAGGCCGTCGCCGATGCGAAAAAAATCCGTGCGGCCGAGGTAATCGAGATCGGCGTCGCAGATGATCTTCTCAAAAATATCCGTTGGTGTCTGGGGCAGTTTCGTGGCCATGATCAGCCGCATCACAAAAGCGCATTCTTCCTCGCTGAGTCCGAATTCGCGGGCGTCGGTCAGGAAAATGGCGCAGCCTTCTTCTTCGTGGTTG
>CBHWDR010000078.1:0-9267 GCA_966112575.1 uncultured Chitinophagales bacterium | reverse complement strand
GAGGCTGTAGCAAGGAAATAGTAATAAAATGTTTTTGTGGCTTTGTGCCTTTGTGTCTTTGTGTTTCAAAATACCTACGAAGGAACCACGCATCACTGATCACTCATTACTGATATTGAATATAGATGGGCTTCGGGGTTTGCGAGAGCACTTCTTCGGGGGTCATCATCTTGTTCGGCGGCATGCGCAGGTCATTCTTGTAGAAGAGCTTGAAGCCGGTGAACATCACGGGCTGGTTCTTCTCATAGAGGATGTAGGAAGAGCGCTTCAGGGTCTGGTGGCCCCAGCCGTCCATGTCCATCACCACCTGCACTTCCGGAACTTTCTTGATGCTCTGGTAGTTGGTGACCATGCCGTTGGTGAAGCGGTGCACCACGAGGATCTTGGGAGGAAGATTGTTCTCGCGAACGATCTTGGCCAGGTGGTCGATCACCCAGTTCACGTCGGCTGCATCCACGGTGCCGATCACCGAACCGGGACGCTTGCCGCCTTTGCCGTTCATGGCAAATTCGGGATCGATGCCGAGGTGGAGGGTGGGCCGCTTCAGGTATTCGTCGAAAGTCGGGATCTCTTCCTGGAAGGTCGAGAGGCCGATCTGCACATCAATGAAGGAAAGCGCGTTGATCTCTTTCGCCCAGTTCATGATCGTGTCAATGTTCGAGCGGTTCATGCGCAGGCGGTACTTGCCATCCTTGCCGGGGGCGCCCTGGGCCGTGGTGGCGATATAGTGCAGGGCTGGCATCACCGGGATGGCGGTGTCGGCCTTCTGCCAGTTCTTCAACTCTTCTTTCAATTTCATGAGCATCGAATCCTTCGGGTATTCACCCAGCACACCCATGCGCTTGGAGGCCATGTTGCCATAGAAAGCGATCACGCGGTAGTAAGGCAGGATCGCGCCCGCCATCGGCTTGGGCATATTGGCCGGGGGCCATTTGCCGGTAGAATCGTTGTTCGCCAGGTACCGCATCAGGCGGTTGAATTCCGCCGTGTCCACGTTCTTGTCGTTCCAGGGTGTGGCGGCCGGACCGGAAGTGGCATCGGCAGTTTTGGCGGCAGAATCCTTGTTGGTCTTGGTTCCGGCTGCGCCGGCAGATTCGGAGTTGGAGCAGCTGCTTACGAGGCCAGCAGCAGCAAAAAGGGAGGCAACAGCTAATAGACGCATGAAATTTTTTCTTTGGCTGCAAGATAGTGGCGCGGTCAGGACCACAGCCCGGTTTTAGGAAATATTTCTTGGATAATCGGCTTAGGAGCCAATCAGCGAACGCTGCAGGGGAAGGTAGACCTGGAAGACCGAACCTACTTCAGGCTCGGAATGCGCTTCGATGGTCCCACCATGGTTTTCCGCGATCTTCCGGCAAACGGCCAGCCCGATGCCCGTGCCTGCATACACATCACGGGTGTGGAGCTTCTGGAAGATGGTGAAGATCTTGGCCGAGAACTGCGGGTCGAAACCAATGCCGTTGTCGGTGAACCGAAGCAGGAGGTACTGCTTTGCCGGGTCAGGGAGCAGGGGATGTGCCTCACCGCTCACCTCTTCGCAGTCGATCTGCAGCCGGAGCGGCCTGTCGGGGTGCGCAAACTTGAGCGCATTGCCCACAAGGTTGTGAAAGAGCTGGTGGATCTGCAGGGGGATGGCTGTTATCACCGGCAGGGGCTGGATCTCCAGCTGCGCCTGTTTTTCTTCGATCAGCAGCTCGAAATCGACCAGCACATCCCGAAGTGCCGCATGCAGGTCGGTGGGAATGAACTGGTCATCGATATGCGAGAGGCGGGAATAGTCCAGGAGGCTCTGCACGAGCGCGTCCATACGTGTTGCCGAAGAGGTGATCTTCTGCAGGAAGGATGCTTTCTTTCCTTCCTGCTCTTCCAGCTCTTTGGCAAGCAGGTCGGAGAAGATGCGCATTTTGCGCAGCGGCTCTTTCAGGTCGTGGCTGGTGACGTAGGCGAACTGCTGCAGCTCTTCGTTCATGCGGGTGAGCTCGTGGGTACGTTCCTGCACGCGCCGTTCGAGTTCGGCTTCCAGCGATTTCCGTTCGGTCACATCGAGCACAATGCCCACGAGGCGTTTCTTTCCGCTGCCCTGCGACTTCAGGAACTCGCCCCGCACCTGGATCCATTTTACGGGGTCGCCATCCCGCCCTACCCGCACCTCGTATTCCAGCTTCCCGGTTTCTTTGGCGCCCTGATGCGCACGCATGCGCACCTCGGTGAAATCCGGATGGATCGCATCGATAAAGACCTGCGGATCCTCGGTGCGGCCGGGGAGGTTGAAGATCTGGTTGAACCGGTCGGATGTAAAGATCTTCCCGTTGCCATCGATCACTTCGAACGTGCCCATGCGAGCCGCGTCCACGGCCATGCGCAGGCGTTCCTCGAGCACTTCCACCCGTTGCCGGGCTTCCACCTGCTGGGTGATGTTGATCACCACTACCAGGACGCGATCACCTTCTTCTCCCTTCAGGGGCTCGTAAACAAAATTGCAATAGATCAACTCTTCCTGACCGTTGCGCAGCAGGCGCACCGGCATCTCATAACCGCGATAGGCCTGGTCCGATGCCAGCACATCGCGCAGCAACTCCTGGAAACCCTGGCCCCTGAGCTCTGGCAGCGCCTGCAGGAGCGGCAGCCCTTCCAGCGCGATGCGGTCCTTGCCCACCAGTTCGCAATAATTCTCGTTGGTGAGCTCAAACACGAAATCCGGCGCACGCAACAGGGCAATACCCACCGGCGCCTGTGCGATCAGCTGCCGGAAATTCCGTTCGCTCGCTTCCAGGCGGCGGCGTGCAAACACCTGTTCGGTCACGTCCATGGCCATGTTGAGGATACCGTAGACCGCGCCACTCGAATCCCGGAGGGCCTTATAGAAAAAGTTGAAATAGAACGTTTGCAGCCTTCCTTCCACCACCAGGTCAGCCTGGTCTTCGCGGCCGTCGTAGGTATTCCCGGTGGTGAATACATGCTGCAGCAGTTCGAGGAAAGGCTGTCCTTCGAGCTCGGGAAGTGCCGCAAGCAAGGTCATCCCCACTACAGAGCGATCCTTGCCCCAGAGTTGCAGCATGGCATCGTTGGCCCACTGGATCCGCATTTCCGGGCCCACGTAGATCGCGGTCGCTACCGCAGCCTCTTCTACCAGGTTGCGAAAGCGGTTATCGCTCTCGGCTGCCGCCTGCCTGGCCTCCCGCTCGGGCCGCAGGTCCCGCAGGGTCAGGGCCCGCGAGATCCATTCGCCCGTATGCGGGTCGGGAATAAGCTGGTAATGGGCGAAGCAGGGGATATTCGCTCCGGTTTGCAGGTGCCGGATCTGTACTTCGCCACTCCATCGTCCGAATTGCTGCAAGGCGGGGATGATCACTTCCTGAACGATCCTGTATTGTTCTTCTCCATAGAATTTTCGGATGGAGAGCTGCGAAAGATCGGAATAAGGCATAAGGCCAACGAGCTTTCTGCCCGCTTTGTTCATATAGGTCAGCTTGCCCTCGAGCGAAGCCATGGACATATAATCGGGACTGTTCTCGATGATCTGGTTGAGCTTCTCCAGCTCGCGGCTGTGCAGGTTCTCGTTGGTCACGAGAACCGGACCCTGGGCCAGGAGCAGCACGCCTTCGGTTTCACCCGAAAGGCCGATAATGGGCGAGAAATCAAGGGTTAAACGTAGGTTTGGAAGTGAAGGCGGCATGTAATCGGGGATGCTGACCACCTGCCCTTCCATGGCGGCGGCCCAGAGCCCCTGGAGCGAATGCCAACCCGAAGGCCAGCTGCTTTCCGCCTTTTCCCCGGGCTGGGCTCCCAAGGCTACGGAGCGGGCAAAGGCATCATTGAAAAAAAGCACCGGTTCCTCACCCCAGAACAGCGCCATGGGTGAAGCTGCAGGCAGCAACATACCCAGCGATTGCTGGAGTCCCAATGGCCAGTCTTCCGGCGCGCCGAGTGGATGGCCGGTCCATTCTTTGGTAGACAGCAGGGAGGCCGTGCGACCGCCCGAGCGAAGAAATGCGGGTGCATTCCTGGATTGCATGGAAGGGTTCAAGGCGGGAAAGTTACGCAGAATGCCATGCTTTTGCGCATCTTGCCATCATGAACCTACCGGCAAGGCTGGAAACGTATTCGATCGGTGATCTGGTCATCCAGGTGGTTGTTCCGGACCCCCGGGAGGTACAGAAAGCCTTTGCCAGCGGCCGCCTCATCTCCCCTTACTGGACGCAGGTATGGCCCGCAGCCCGGGCGCTGGCCCAGTTCCTGGCAGCCCGCCCCGAGCTGGTCCGGGGACGCCGGGTACTCGAGATCGCGGCCGGGTTGGGACTGCCTTCCCTGGTTGCCGCCCGCCTCGGCGCCTCGGTTCACTGCACCGAGGGCGAGCCCAGTGCCATTGAATGGATCGAAGCCTCGGCCCGCGTCAATGACCTCAGCAACCTAGAAGCCTCGGTATGGAACTGGGATGGGGAGCTGCCGCCGCCGGCCTGTGACCTGCTCCTTCTCAGCGACGTCAATTACGACCGCTCGGCCTTCGACCGGTTGAATGCGCTCCTGGCCGCTATGCTGGAGAAGGGCATCACCATCCTGCTGGCCACACCGCAGCGCCTGCTGGCCCGGCCATTCGTGGAAGGCGTGGTGCAATTTGCACAGCACCAGGAAACGAGCTGGATCGGTCACGGGGGCAAACAGGTTGCGATCACCCTCCTCGTCATGGGACCGACAGCCGGGTCTGATGGCTTTGCCGGAAGCCTGGCGTAGATTTAGATGGTGATGCAGCAATGCACCGGTTTCGGAACTCTTATTAAAAACACCCTTATGCTTGCGACCTACAAACTCCCCCGTTTCCTCGACTACCTCTACGACCACTACCAGCGTTACTACCTGATGTTCGCGGGCCATCTCACAGAGCTCTTCCCCTCCGACGAACAATCAGAGTCTACGCTCGCCATCACCGAAGACACGAATACCACGGATGAAGAAAAAGACGAGCTCTATCATCTTTGGGTGGAGTTCAAGTAATGAGCTAATTCGAGAATGAGAGAATTAGCTAATGAATGGTTCTTGCGTTGGGCGTGGTTCTCATCCGGTTTTTTGAACCACGGAGACACAAAGGCACGAAGAAGCACGGAGCTCTTTGTTTTAGCAGGACCGTTCGTTACGGCCAGCATCCTTTCTTGTTCTTTATTCGCTATTTCCCTGCTTTCTGCTTCCCGACTATGTCGGGATCTGCTCGCTGCTGTCTCCGCCCGCTTTATTCCGCGGCGCGGAACAGTCCATCGGCGGCCTGCAGGATCTTACGTTTCAGGGGTAAGGGATAGGCAGGATCGGCCTCCAGGAAACGGCGAACGATGGCAGCAGCTTCCTTCGAGTTGTGGCCGCCGAGGATGCTATTGAGCCAGGCCGAGGGAAAGAAGATATCGCCTGTACGCTGGATCTCTTCCAGCAGGGCCAGACTCTCTTCCAGGTACTTGATGGAAACACCGGCACGCAGCGGATGATGGAGATAACCCAGGGCATCTGCTACCCAGGATTCGTTTTTCCGCACGATCGGGTCGCGGAGTGAAGCGAAGAAGGAATCGCGCACTGCTACGTCACCCGAAAGCGCAGGCATCAGGAAGCGGAGGCGGGCCCGCCGGTCGGCATTCGTCAGCCGCGCGAGCTGGCTAGTAAGGATCGAGGTATCGCGATGCCCTTTTACCGAAAGTTGCAGCGCCATGGACGTGTACTCATCATCGCTCAGCACGAGACCTTTCGGAGGTGCGGACGACCGCCAGGCAGCATACAGGCGATCGAGCCCGGAGTTCGTAAAAGCCAGGTTCTGGTAGAGCCGGAAATAGATCTTTTTCTTGCCGGCGTCCTTTTCTGCCAGCATCGTTTCCCAGAGCCGTTCTTCCCAGGTGGCGGCTATGCCTTCGCGGGTGCCGTCGGACAAAAATTTCCAGTAGATCTCCCCGATATAATTGGCCAGCATCGATTGGTTCAGGCTTTCCTTTTCCAGCACCAGGGCTGCGTTGAACTGCAGTACCAAGTCGGAAGGAAAAGGCAGGCCGGCCGCCAGCATCTGTTCATAAAGATTGATATAAGCCGCGGCGCGCAGGCGCGCGGAGGGCAGCATGCCGATCACCGTACGCTCGTCGGCCGGGAAGAGCCCGTAGCCTTCGCCTTTCGTGTTAAAAAGAAGGAAGCGGGGCGCTCGCTTTCCCGCAAGGGTCTTCAGATCCACTTCCGCGCCGCGCATTTTCACCGGCACTTCCTCCGCGCGGTCGGAGTAGACCAGCGCAACATGAAATTGCTGCGGTAGGATCGGCGTACCTGCCTGCTCGCCCGCCTGCCGGATGCGCAAGCTCCTGATCTTTCCCTTGGCCGTATCGAGCACATACCGGATCACCGGCCTGCCGGCACCATTGACCCAGGCTTCGTTCCATCGCGACAGATCTTCAGGGGTACGCTTATCGAGGATGCTGATGAGATCATCCCAGTCGGCATTGCCATAGGCAAAGGTCTTCAGGTATTCCCGCAGGCCATCGCGGAATGCGCGTTCTCCCATCAGCAGCTCCAGCTGCTGCCGGATGGGATGCGCGCCTGCCGTGCGATCGACCGAATAGGCGCGGGGCAGGTGGCCCATGAACTTCAGGAGGTAGGCGTCGCGGTCGGCGGGATTGAGCGTAAGCTTGTCGGCCATGAAATTCGCAAAGACCTCTTTCATCCATACGTCGTTGAACCATTTCATCGTTACGAGGTCGCCAAACCACATATGCGCTACTTCGTGCGCGATCAGTGAAGCCCTTGACTGCCGTTGCTCTTTGGTGGCGCTGCGGTCGAGGAAGAGGGAAGAGGCTTTGTAATCGATGGCGCCCACATGCTCCATGCCGCCATATTGAAAATCGGGAATGGCAGCAAAATCCAATTTCGTAAAGGGATAGCGGATCCCGGTGTACTGCTCCATGAACCGAAGCGCGCGCTCGTGAAGGATAAAGACCGAATCGAGGCTGGCGGCCAGCTTCGCCGTATCCGTTTCGCGGTAATAGAAGTTCGCATACTTCCCATTGACCTTCTTTTCCTGCCGATAGAAATTACCAGACACCAACGAAAACAGATAGGTGGAGAACGGTTTCCATTCATGAAATTCAGTTGTCATCTCGGCATTCTCGCTCATTGACTTTTGAAACGCACCGTTCGTCAGCACCTGCCGGCCCGAGCTCTGCTTTGCTTCCACCGAATATCTTGCCTTGAGATCCGGCTGATCGAAACAGGGGAAAAGTAAACGAGCCCGATCGGGAACGAGAAGCGAATAATAAAAATCGCCGCGCTGGTTGAGCGCCAGCGGTGCGGGTTGACAGTAGATTTCAACTTCGTTGTGACCGATAGAAAGAAAAGCAGTGTCGATAATTATGTGCTCGGCCTCGATGCGGAAGGGAATAGGCCTGAACCCTTCGATTAATGAATCCGGCGGAACAGCGCCGCCTCTATACACCCGTTCAACTTTCGCCACTGTGCCCAGGAAATCGAGCTGCAAAGGCTGGTCTTTTTGCTTCAGGTCAAATTCGATCCGGGCAACTACGCGGCGCAAGGTATCGCGCTCGGTTTCGAAGCGCAGCGAATAACGAACCTCGCTGATCACCGACTTACGATACCGGGCCAGTTCCTCCGACACGCCTTTCACTACGGGTACTTGGGCAGCAAGCGTAGTGGCGATCAGCAAACTCCATGCAGACAAGAGCAACTTCATCTCCTCAAATTACAAACCCCCAGGCAAAAAAATCCCGTCCTGCGTAGCAGAACGGGAAGTATCGCTCAATCACTCATTACTGATCACTCATCACTCATCAATTGCCTGCGGTCTTACCGCAGTTGGTGTATTCTTCGCACATGAGTACATATTTCTTCGTGTCGGCAGCGAGCGCCTTGCCGTAATCGCCGTCCTTGGCCTTCGTAGAAACGCCCGGGCAGTCTTCGAAATATTTACCCAGCTCTTTCTTCATGCCGAAGCCGCCGATAATGGTCACCAACTCTTCGTTGGGACGCAGGAGGCTATAGGTAGTGCCGTCGGCGAACTGCGCGGTCTGCTCGCAAAGCAGGCGGATCTTGTCGGAAGTATACTTGACAGCGAAGAAACGCTTGTACACGGCGCTGTACCGCACTTTGGCGGAGATATACTTTACCGAATCGATGTTGAAAGAAACTACGTTGTCGGGGTTGAGCAGCACGGGCGACTCGGGCTTGTCAGCCAGGATCAGTTTCAGCGAGTTGCTTTCGGCATACCAGATCACTTTGCCCTTTGCAGTAGTGCCATCGGCGAAATTTACCTGGTCGTTGGCTTTTGCCAGGCCTTCTGCACCCAGTCCGTTCATCATGTTCTCGGCAGCGGAAAGTGCGTCGGAGCTGATGGTCTTACCGGCCAGACGATAATCTTTCACGGGGTTGTAGTCGAGGTGCGTGGTGGTCAGCAGGTGTTTGGCCATGCGGGCACGCGCGCTCCGGATGAAACCTTTCAGCAAATTGCTCATGCCTTCTTTCTTGTCTACGGAGTCGAGCTTGGCGATATAGAACTCAGCCTTGTCCATATCGTCCATGCAGAAATAAAGCGTTGCGAGGTTCATGTAGTTGCCGAAATAGAGGATGTCCTCTTTCTTGTCGTCGGCCTTGAACACGCCTTCGAAAGAATGGAAATAGTCGAGGTCGGCCTTGAGCTTTTCCTTGATGAAGCCCGGGCCTTCGCCTGCGGTCATCGTCTTCATCACCTGCTTCACGTGCGTTACATGGGCATTGTATTCATCATCCTTGTCCCACTTCTTGAACTGGAAAATGTTGAGCACATTGGTAGCCGGGAAAAAATCATATTGGTCCGACAGGGTACCGTTCACACCTTTGATAAACGAAGACACATGCCCGGTGATCTGGCTCTTCAGGTTCTCGAGCTTGTTCTTGTCGAAATAGTTGATCGCCTCGCTCTCCGAGTTGAACTCATAGCCTTCGAAGGAACGCACGTTCTGCGAGCTGTACTCGTTGACGTAAAGCCGGACGCCATTCTTCGCGTTCATCACCTCCACCCGAACCGGGTAACGATATTCATACACCCGCTTGTACTTGGTCACGCGCACCTTCACTTTGTTCTGCTCTTCGTCAACCGTGCGGCTGATCGTTTTTTCCGAAACAAAAGAGAAAGGGCCGACGGTATAATTGATCCGCATATCGGCAGTGGAAGGATCCACCCGGTCGAACGACTGGAAGGCGTAGGCCCAGCCGGCCACCTGAGGGCTGGAGAGCTGCGAAGGATCATTGCCATAAACATGG
>CBHWDR010000077.1:0-9277 GCA_966112575.1 uncultured Chitinophagales bacterium | reverse complement strand
ACAAGCGCGCCGGCGGCATGGGCCTGATCCTCGGACGAAAAGCCTTCCAACGCCCCTTTGAAGACGGCGTGAAAATGCTGAACACCATCCAGGACGTTTACCTCGATAAATCGATCACCATCGCATAAGAAAAAAGCCCTCGCAGAAGCGAGGGCTTTTTTCATTACTTGAATTTCAGGTGGAGTGATATCTGGTCCGAAGACAGGCCATTGCTTCTTTTGTAATGCCCGTATCGAAGCTCCAGGCTGTTCACATGCGCGCTAATGATGCCTTTCGGCGGTGAGAGCCGCAGTCCTGTGCCAAAGAACTGGCTGGAGAACTGCGAGAGGTCATAGTCGCTGGTGAAGTTCCGTTCGCCCGTGGCATGCTGGCCATAGGGCGCGAAATAGTCCGCAGTAGTTTGGCGGTAATAACGGTAGAATGGACTGATGGAAAAGAAGCTGCCGATCTTATAAGGCGCTTCGAGGTCGATGGTATGGGCGCGAACGCCCCAGTCGTCCTGGTAATAGCGGTAAAATGAGCGGAGGATCAATTTGTCTCCCGCGAAATAATTGGCCCGCAGTCCGATGGGTATCTTTAAACGGGTGTCGGGAAGGGACTCGGTGGCCAGGCCGCCATTCTTGAAGAAAACCCGCTGGTAGCGCGTTGCCAGCAAGCCGGATTGGTACGTCGGTTCGGTTGTTATGGCTACCTGGAGATTCCGGTTGACCACCTGGGCAAGTGAGAACGAAGCGCTGTATGAATTCCGCGGCTCCCTGCCTTCATGTTCCTGTCCACTAATCCGCAACTCCACCGGCAGGATCACCTTCCATTGATCGAGATAGACCTGGGCGCGGAGGCTCAGTTCCCGGTTCTCGTCCTTCGAAGTCTTGCTATAGCTCGCGCCCAGTCCCTTCGAGAAATAATCGTATTCCCGCGAGAGCGAGGCGTTCAGTCCAATGGTCTGCTGCTTCTGCTCATTAAAAGCGGTCCAGCCGATCGAAGGATAGATCCGGTTATCGGCCGAGGAAGCGGAGGAGATGGTCATCGGGTCGATCTTGTCGGAGGAAGCGGAGGAATAATGGTCCACGCCCAGCTCAAAGGTGAAGCTGTGTTTTCGCTCCTTGCGGTCGTAGCGGAAGAAACGCACGTCGAAGGTGGTGGCGATATCCGTGAGGTGCTCGGTTCCGATGCCTCCGGTTACCGCGGAGTGGTTCCCATCCTGCTGGTAATAACCGGAAACGAGATTGGCTTCTTCAAAAGTCAGTTTCTTGGGCTTGTAGGCACTGGTATCGCTGTTCTGTGCGAACGCGCCCAGGATACCGATGTAGCAGCCGATAAGTGTGAGGGAAAGTTTTTTCATGTGCAGATCCGCATTTTTAATTGCAACCACAACCCCCACCTGTCTTACCGCCATTGGCGCCCGAAGCGCCTTCACGGTAACCCTGGAAACTAAGCTCGAATTTTTGCACCTTCCTTGCAGTGAGTTCCATTTCCGTGTCGTTGATCCGGCTTTTCTGGTACGCCTTCACAGGCGAGCAGCCCGCCAGGGCAACGGCAGCCGCCAGCCCGATGAGCGCTACCGGCTTCAAATCCTTTTTCATGTTTTGCTTTTTATTTGTTTGGAAGTATGAATACAGCCTGCATCATCCACGATGATACAACCAATTCCCTGCAACTGGTCTATTAATGCCAACCCAACGTTTACCCCCATTACCATTACCGGCGTTGTCAATGCATCACAGAGCTCGGCTGAAGGTCCGATGATGGTGACACTGCGGATGCCGCTGACGGGAAAGCCGGTTTTCGGGTCGATCGTATGGGCATAGCGCCGGCCATTGATCAGGGCGAACTTTTCATAGTCGCCCGAGGTAGCCACGGCCTGGCCGCTAATCTCCAGGCTGGAGAAGATCGCATCCGAGCGCAGCGGGTCTGCTATGCCCACCGTCCAGGGCCTGCCTCCCGGCTGCCGTCCCCAGGCGGTCAGGTCACCCGCGGCATTTACGACTCCGCTGCTTATCCCTGCCGCTTCCAGCGCCATCCGTGCCCGGTCGGCGGCATAGCCCTTGCCGATGCCGCCAAAGCCGATCCGCATGCCGCGCTCCTTGAGAAACACGGTGCAATGGTTTTCGTCCAGCACGATATTCCGGTAATTGATCAGTCGCACCGAGCGGCGCGCCGTTTCGGCATCCGGCAGCTCTTTCATATTCGTATCAAAATTCCAGAACCTACGATCGATGGAGCCATAGCTCAGGTCGAACGCACCCTGTGTGATCGATGAGATCTTTTGTGCCCGCTGGATCAGACGGAAGACTTCCTCATCCACCTGTACGGCTGCAATGCCCGCAGCACGGTTGATGGCTGCTGTCTGGCTGTCTTCGTTGAACGTGGTCAGCAGGTCCTCGATCCGCTGTACCTCCCGGATGCCTGCATCGATGGCGGCACGTGCCTTTTCTTCCTCTTCATGAACCGCGGTAAAGACAAAGCGGTTGCCCATGAGCTTGCGCACTTCCTGGCAGGCCGATACAGGTATGGCTTCAGCGTTTCTCATGCAGGGATTTGCTGACCTCGGCAACAAAGGCTTCGGCACTGAGGTTCGGCTTGCCCTCCCAGGTGCGCTGCACCTTCCCCTCGGCATCGAGCAGCAGGGTCAGGGGAAAGATGCCCTTTGGATTATACCGTTCGGCCAGAGCTTCATTTCGTTTTGTTTGCTCTTTCGAGAGCTGGTTTTTTTTCAGCCGGGGGAAATCGGCGTTGATCAGCACAAGGTCTTTTTCGGCAAAAGCCCGAAAGGCTTCCGCATCGAAAATTTCCTTGTGCAGCCGGATGCAGGGCGCGCACCAGTCGGACCCCGAAAAGCTGAGCAGAATATGTTTGTGGGATTCCTGGGCCTGTTTGCGCGCTTCATCCATATCGGTGAGCCAGGGCGTTTGGGCCAGGAAAAGAATGCCAAGCAGGGAAGCAAGGAGGAGTTTCATGATACGCAGGTTAAGCACGCGCTTCGGAAAGCAACGCCAGGATGAATCTAATGATTTTTTGGAGCCGGTCAGCCGGTAAACGCCAGCGGAAAAAAGAAATGGACTCCATTGAAGTCCATTTCTTTTCCGAGGATGGGCCAGGACGAACCCGGCAGTATCTTAATTGGATCGTTTTTGAGGGATCTTGGTGTTTTGCGGCTTGGGCACGTACGCGTAGGCCGGGCGAGGCTTGGGCGTACCCAACAACAGCGACAGGAGTTTCTTCAGCATTTCCGGTTTTTTAATGATGAATGTTTCGGACTTGGACTACGGCCGTAGCCGTTGATTTTTACTAACGTAATATTACGGAAAGTATTTGGGTCCACTGGTTTATTCAGGTGAAAACATTTTTGTTTTAACAATCACCCTAACGGACGATCACCTCATCAATGAACAGGTGCGAAGGATTGCCGGCGCTTTCGTGCCAGGCAGGCAGCTTGCCGCCATTGATCGCCTTCACCCTGATATAGCGGGCACTACCTGTTAGGGAAATTCCTAATTCCTGCACTTGTGCCGGGCCATTCGCTGAAGAAACACGGTTCCTGCTGCTCCCCGCATCCGTGAAATGCACACCGTCGTTGCTCAGCGAAACGATCACTTCTTTCGGGTAGAGGATCCAGGGCGAAACATCCTGCAACACATGGACCCCGGCATAATGAATCGGTCGCACAGTGCCCAGGTCGATCACGGCTTCGAAATCCTGATCAAAATAGCTCTGCCAGTTACCCGAGCGCCAGTTGGCTGTTCCCTGGATGCTGTCAACCAGCACTTCATTGCCGCCCGCCGTATACATCGGGTGCACTTTGCTAAGTACCTGGATAGTGCGGTCGCCCGGGATGCGGAAGAACTGCTGGCCTACTACCGGGCTTCGTTTCCCACCCCTGGTGGCAAAGAACTGCAACTGCGTCGTGTTGCGAATGGTGAATGGCTGCTCATAAGGCTGCGCCTGTCCGGCTTCCCCGCCTTGAGGGAAATAATAAAGCCTGGATCCGGCATCGATCGAACGTAAGTCTACCAGCAGCGAGTCTTTGAATTTATTACTGCTATTGGCGAGATAAGGCACGGCAACGAAATCGTTTTCACTTTGCCCGGTTCGGGCCATCATAGCAGAAGGCTTTACACCGTAGGCTGTATCCAGCTCGAATTCGATCAGCTGCGCACGCACCAGGTGGTCGTGGCCGATCGTAGTGCCGCTACGGTTGAGCGCAACACGATCGACCCGCACCCCTTGCACATAATTGATCCCTTTGCTTCTCCCCTTGGTACGGATCGCCAGGGTCCTGCCATTTTCCAGCCGGATGCGCACCGCATCGAACACCGGGATGCCCAGTTCATATTCGCCTTTACCGGGAGTAACCGGGTAAAGCCCCATGGCCGTGAAGACATACCAGGCACTCATCTGGCCACAGTCTTCATTACCGATCAGTCCATCGGGATCGTTCCGGTAGAAATCGCGGCAGATCTGCTGGAGCAACTCCTGCGTCCGCCAGGGCCTGCCGGCCTTGTTGAAGAGGTAGGCCATATGATGACTCGGTTCATTGCCCTGCGCATATTGCCCGATCAGGCCGGTCACATCTGCCTGGTCGCGGCCAGTGGTTTGCGAACTCGTGGTAAACAGGTCCTCCAGCTTTTTGTAAAAGGCCTCCTGCCCGCCATGCAGCTGCATCAGGCCCTCAATATCATGCTGCACGGCAAAGCTGTACTGCCAGGAATTACCCTCCGTGAAGAAATTGTTGATCTCCCTCGGGTCAAAAGGCGCATACCACATGACGCCAACCTTACCCCGCATGTGGCCCGTCGACGGATCGAAAACATTTCGATAATTCTGTGCGCGCATGCGGTACACTCCCTCGGTTTTCGTATCGCCAAGCATCCTGGCCATTTCTGCGATGCACCAGTCATCATACGCATATTCGAGGGTCTTCGATACCGACTCGTGTTCCATGTCATTGGGGATATAGCCCAGCTCCCGGTAGGCTTTCAGCCCGAAGCGGTCGCTCTCCGCATAGGAGCGCATCGCCTCCAAAGCCAGTTTCGCATCGAAGCCCCGGATGCCTTTTTGGTACGCATCGGTGATCACCGGTACCGAATGGTAGCCGATCATACAGAAGGTCTCATTTCCGTGCAGCTCCCACACCGGCAGCATGCCTCCATTTTTATATTGATGCAGGAAGGTGTTGATCCAGTCGGTCGAACGTTTCTGCCGGATGAGGTTCATCAGGGGGTGATAGGCCCGGTAGGTGTCCCAGAGCGAGAACACCGAATAGTTGGTGAAGCCTTCGGCCTGATGAACCTTTCCATCGGTGCCGCGGTATTGGCCATCCACATCCTGGAAGAGGTTGGGAACGAGAAAACAATGATAGAGCGCCGTGTAGAAGATGGTCTGCTCATCTTTTGTGCCACCCTGCACATCGATGGTGGACAGTTCCTTGTTCCAGGCCTGTTGCGCTTTTGCGCGAACGCCATCGAAATTCCAGTCGGGTATCTCTGCATCCAGGTTGGCCCTGGCGCCCGCTTCGCTCACGGCGGAGATGCCGATGCGGACCTGCATCCGGCTTTGTGGATCAAGGGCGATGCGCAGGGCTGCCTTGATGCCCCGGCCACTGATGCTTTTCGCTACCTGTTCCTGGCCATTGGTATCCAGCACCACCATATTTTTCAGCGGCCTTGGCAGGCGGATATAAAAATAGAGCACCTGGTCCTGGGCCCAGGAACGGCTCCGCCGCATCCCTTTCAGTTCGGTAGGTGATACCTGTTCGATATAGGAGTCCAGTACTTCGTCGCGGTGCTTCAGGTCGATCAGGAGGGACCCTTCCTTCGTGCCCGCCGGGAACGTGTATTGATGGATGCCGGCGCGCAGGCTGGTACTTAGTTGTGCCTTGATCCGGTGCTTGTCGAGCAGCACTTCGTAGTAGCCCGGAATTGCTTTTTCATTGCGGTGCGAGAAAGCCGACCGGTAGTCCTCTTTCTTCCACTGTACCTGTCCGCTGAAGGGCATGAACAGCACATCGCAGAGGTCGGGAATGCCGGTGCCGCTGAGATGCGTATGCGAGAACCCATAGATCACCGAGTCGCTGTAATGATAACCGGAAGAACCGTCCCAGTCGGCCATGCGGGTATCCGGACTCAGTTGCATCATACCAAAAGGCATCGATGCGCCCGGGTAGGTATGTCCATGGCCTCCGGTACCAATGAAGGGATTGACCAGTTTTGTGTAGTCGCGTTGCGCATCGGCTTTCCAGGCAAGTATAACCAGGGCAAGCGTGAGGAATTTTCTCATGGCTGATGAATAGAGTTGAGTGACCGTACCTTCAGATCTTGTTTGATCATTTCCAGCGGTAAATCGGATTCGAACCGGATGATCTTCTTCTCTCCGGCAGGAAGGTGAAAATAGTTGTCGGCCAATTGTACCCCATCGGGAACATCTATGGAAACGCCGTAGGCAAAACCGTCGGACTGCAGCTCGATCTGCCCCGGTGAAACACGGGTGCTGAAGGACACTTTCGGGAGATGCAGTTCTTTCGGTGCGGTCAGGAAAAGATAGTTCTCGGCGACCGTGCTCCCCTCCTGCACGACGCGGAAACGCATGCAACCTTCCTTCGGGAACTCCTTTCCGGTATCGCGGCGCGACCGCCCGGAGAATAGACCATTCGGCGGAACGGTGATCAGTGTCCCGGTCTTCAGGGTATTTTTTTCCGGTGACGCGAAAGGAATGAAATCCGTCTCCACGCGGCAGTTCAGGCTGTCATTCAACTCCGATACGATCCGGAAATAATAATAATTTTCATCCGTATACGGCAGGATCACCAGGTCAGCAAAACTTCTTTTTACCTCGTAGAAAAGTGCTTTTTTCCGCCCGTAATAATCCACCGCGCTCCAGCTCGTCACCGGCCAGCAGTCGTTCCACTGCCAGAACAAACTGCCCATGTTGTAGGGCTTTGCCCTTCGGTGGGCTTCAATGGCCGTTTTCATCGCATCGGCCTGCATCAGCTGGGAAACAAAGACCAGGTCTTCGAAGTTCCCGGGCACCGGGAAGCGGTTGCGGATATACATGCCGATGTTCTCCCAGCCGAACGGGTGCTTTTGATGCACTTTCATCACCACTGAGGATGTGTCGCGGTCGGATGGAAGGGTAAAGGCTTCGATCGTCTTCCGGTCGGGCATGCCCTGCATCCCGTATTCGGAATTGAAACGTCCTACTTTTTTGTTGTACGCCTCAACGGGCTCCTTGCCCCACCAGACGCCCCAGTAGTGCACATCACCTTTCCGGTAGGCCGAATCCCGCCCCCAGCCCAGCGAGGGCGAAGAAGGCCAATAGGGCCGGCCCGGGTCTTCCTCGCGCAGGATCCGGGGGATGAGCTCGTGGAAGACCTTGCGGTAGCCGGCCCAGAGGCGGGCGGAATCGGCCTTCGACCACTTGAATTGCTTTTGCCAGCCCCAGTTGAACCAGGCTTCCTCGATCTCGTTGTTGCCGCACCAGACGGCCAGCGAAGGATGGCCACGAAGCCTGCGGACCTGGTAGCGTACCTTGGCTTCGATATTCTTCAGGAAGTCTGGGTCTGAAGGATAGAGGGCGCCGGCAAACATGAAGTCCTGCCAGACGAGGATGTTCAGGCTGTCGCAAAGCGCATAGAACTCATCGGTTTCATAGATGCCTCCGCCCCAGACGCGCAGCATATTGATATGGGCTTCCTTCGCCTGCAGCAGCCGCTGACGGTAAAGACCGAGCTTCTGCGCGCGCGGGATGAAGTTGTCGATCGGGATCCAGTTGGCGCCCCGGATGTACACCGGCTTTCCGTTTACCTGCAGTTGAAAGCTTTTTCCCTCGCGGTCGGCTTTCTGGCCGATCTGAAAGTTCCGGATCGGCGTGTAGGCTTGTTGCACACGGTCTGTATAAGCGGTCAGTGAAACAGGTTGCCAGATGCCGCAGGTAACGAGCCTCGGCCCCCAGTCCCAACCGAATTGGTATTGGGCTTTCCGTATATAGATCCGTTCATTTTCGGGAAGCCGTGTTTTCTCATTAGCCTTCAGGACCTTGGCACGGGCCGATGGCGGTGCAAAGCGGATCAATAGGTTGTTCCGGTCTTTTGCCAGGGCCTTGATGTTCACGGTCCAGCCACGAAACATATTGTTGGCCGTCAGGACGCGGGTACCGTTGAAGAAAACTTCGGCCTCGGTGTCCAGCCCCGCGAAGTTGAGGTCGATGCGTGGTTGGCTTAACAGCTCTTTTGATAAAGCGAATTCAGTCTGGTAATCCCATCCGGCTTTTTCTACCCATTGCACCTTCGATTCATTGTCGCGATAGAACGGGTCCGGTAGGAGGCCTTGTTTCATGAGGTCCAGGTGAACCGTTCCGGGCACGGTTGCCGGCAGCCATTCCGCCTTTCCGGCTTGCCGGAATTGCCAGCCGCTGTCAAGCTGGATCGTTTGCGCGGCGGCAGAAAAAGCAGTGCAGATAAAAACGAGGAGCAGGATCTTTTTCATATCAGGCATTCAGGGCTTCACGCAGGGCGAGCACCTGTTGGGGATCGATGAATGGGTTGGCATAGCTTTCCTCGCTGCTCGCAAAAGCCGGGTGCCGGAATTCCATTTGCGAAGTCATTTTTCCCCGCAGGGAAGAATGAAATTCCCGCGCACCGGTGCGTTCGGCAAGCGCGCGTACGTTATCGACGCGCACACCACTTCCCGGCATGATCACGATGCGTTCACCGGCGGCCTCCACCAGCCGGGCGATGAGGTCGACCCCCTCCGGGGCGCCCGGTTGCTGGCCCGAGGTCAGGATGCGCTGTACGCCCAGGTCGATCAGTTCTTCCAGCGCAGCAAAAGGATCGGCGCAGCGGTCGAAGGCGCGGTGGAAGGTCACGTCCAGCGGGTAAGCCAGCGCAACGAGTTGTGCGGTCGCGGCCCGATTGATGCGTCCGTCTTTTTCCAGCAGCCCGATCACTACGCCATCGCAGCCCAGCTCCCGGCAAAGACGTACTTCCCGCTTCATGATGTCGATCTCCTCTTCCGTATACAGGAAGTCGCCGCCGCGCGGACGGATGATGGGGAATAGCTGCACGCCGAAAGCTTCCCGGCATTGCCGGATGGTGCCGTATGAAGGCGTTGTCCCTCCTTCGCATAAAGCCGCGCACAGTTCAATGCGGTCGGCCCCGCCATCCACAGCCATCTTGGTGGTCGTAAAGTCTGCCGTAGCTATTTCAATAATGTAGTTCATTGACCAGTTTTAAATCCAATACCACAAACCCCAATACCTTATTACCCCAATACCTTACCCCTTC
>CBHWDR010000076.1:0-9365 GCA_966112575.1 uncultured Chitinophagales bacterium | reverse complement strand
TTTTTCTCCCAGCATAGCAGTGTTTTTCCCATGGAAGGAAACTGCGTGCGGACTAGCTTGAGCCATGCCCTTCCTGCCTTCACTTAAAGAGTCGCTCCTGCACCTGGCCTTCCCGCCTATCTGCGAGGGCTGCGGCAGCGATGCGCTGCCGCCCGCACATGAACTTTGCAGTCATTGCCTCTCCCTCCTGCCGGAGACCCATTTTCACCGGCTGCCCGGCAACCCGGTGGAACGCATCTTCATGGGAAGGCTGCCGCTGGCCTTCGCTTCCGCCCATTATTATTTCACCCGCGACTCGGTGATCCAGCGGCTGATGCATGGCTTCAAATACGAAGGACAGAAAGACCTGGGACGCTTCCTTGGGCGCCTGATGGGCAACGCGCTGCGCGCCAACCCGGTGGTGGCATCGATAGACGCGCTCGTGCCCCTTCCGCTTCACCCCGCTAAAGAACGGAAGCGAGGCTACAACCAGGCTACAGTCCTGTGCGAGGGCATGGCCGAGGCGCTTGCAAAGCCCGTCTTCACCAACCTGGTGATGCGCCGCACGCATACCGAAACACAAACGAAGAAAGGACGAACCGAACGCTGGTCGAACATGGAAGGCAAGTTCCAGCTCCGCGATCCTTCACAGGCGGATGGCCGCCACCTGCTGCTGGTAGATGACGTACTCACCACCGGCGCCACACTCGAAGCCTGCGGCCGCGCGCTGCTGGAAGGGATAAACACCAGCCTTTCCCTGGCCACGCTTTGTATATCGGGTCGCTGACTGTATTTTTAGCGATATGAAGTGGGTGCGTTTTTTACTGCCGGGATTGATCATTGCCTTGCTCTTATCCTGTACCAAAGAATCGTTTTCGGACAACCCGCAATTGCAGCTGCGCACCACCACCGATTCGCTTTCCTTCGATACCGTTTTCACCAGCGCCGGTTCGGTCACGGGCGTGGTGAAGATCGCCAACGATAATAATAAAGGTATCCGGCTCTCTGCCGTGCGCCTTGCCGGCGGGGCGGCATCGCCTTTCCGCATCAACGTGGACGGCATACCCGGCCCTCTCGTGAACGAAGTGGAAGTAGGTGCGAACGACAGCGTTTATGTTTTCGTTTCCGTCTTCATCAACCCTACGGCAGCCAACCAGCCTTTCCTGGTCACGGACAGCATCGTGCTTAATTATAATGGCAACACGCAGTTTGTGAAGCTCACGGCCTACGGGCAGAATGCACGCTACCTCAATGGAGCGAAGATCCTGGGCAACCAGACCTGGAACAACCAGCGGCCCTATGTGATCCTGGGCGGGCTCACGGTGGATACGAATGCAGTGCTCACCATTGAAAAAGGCACACGGATCTACCTGCATGCCAATGCGCCCCTCGTGGTTCACGGCAGCTTGCGCGCCACCGGCGATTCGATGGACTCGACGCGCATCCGCTTTACCGGCGACCGCCTGGATGCACCCTACCGGGGCTATCCCGCCAGCTGGCCAGGGCTGGTATTCACCGAGTCGAGCCGCAACAACCTGCTCCGCTATGTGCAGGTGCTGAATGCTTACCAGGGCATCAGCGTTTATGAAACACCTTCGGTGACCAAGCTCACGCTGGAAGAATGCACGATCGAAAATGCCTACGATGCGGGCCTGCTGGCCGTGAATGCGGGCGTGCGGGCGAGGAACCTGCTCGTGTCGAATTGCGGCCGCAACCTTGTTCTTGCCAAAGGCGGAAACTATGCCTTCGACCACTGTACCATCGCCGCTTACTCGAATGCCTACATCACGCACCGGGAGCCGGCCCTCCTGCTCACCGATTTCGTGAACACGGCTTCCGGGATCCAATATGGTACCCTGAATGCCAGCTTCCGCAATTCGATCATCTGGGGTGAGGCCAATGGCCTGGTGGCCAGTGAGGTGGAACTGCGCAAGCTGGGACCCGCAAGCCCGGCGCTTCGCTTCGAGAACGTGCTCTGGCGGGTGGCCGGCGACCCCGGCTTCAGCATCATCACCGGCGCCATCAATGGTCAGGACCCGCAATTCGAACTGCTGAACCATTCGCGGCTGGAGTATTCCTTCCGGCTGCAGGAAACCTCACCTGCACTGAACAAAGGCATCAATACGGGCGTAGCGATCGACCTCGACGGGCACACGCGCCCGGTGGGCCTGCCCGACCTGGGCGCCTATGAGCGCCAATAAAATGATAATCCTTGCGGGATCCGAAAACAGGGGGTGGATCATTCAACCATGAAGGACTAAATTTGTTTACAATCTTAAACGCTGAACCATGAAAATCCTGATGGCCATGCTCTTTACCGCTTTGCTTGCTTCCTCGATCTACGATTATAAGGTAGAAGGTCTCTCCGGAGGCACGATCGATTTCTCGCAATACAAAGGCAAGAAGATCCTCATTGTGAACACCGCTTCGCAGTGTGGCTACACACCGCAATACGCGGAGCTGGAGCAGCTCTATAAAAAATACAAGGACAAGCTGGTGATCGTGGGCTTCCCCGCCAACAACTTCGGTGAGCAGGAACCCGGCACCAATAACGATATCAAGGAATTCTGCCAGAAGAACTACGGCGTTACCTTCCCCATGGCTGCCAAGGTATCGGTGAAGGGCGATGACATCGCACCCCTGTTCCAGTACCTCACCGGTGAAGCGAAGAAAATGGGTGTGGAAGATCCCATCCGCTGGAACTTCACCAAGTTCCTCATCGATGAGAAAGGCAAGCTGATCTCGGTCTTCCCCAGCAAGGTGAAGCCCACCAGCGAGGATATCACCAAGTACCTCAACTAAGATTTTTTCCCAACGTAGCGATGAGAGCCGGTCCTGTGACCGGCTTTTTTCATAGCAAAAGAACGCGAAACGCAGATGGCGCAGATTATTTTGATTGCGCAGAGGGAACGCTGATCCTAATGGTGGGCATCTCATATCAGCGCCATCTTGATCATCTTATAAATCTGCGTTCCCTCTCAGCGAAATCCCGGATAATCCTGTTAATCTCCTTTTATATTTGCCGTCATGCAGTTCAAGGACGTCATCGGCCAGGAAGAAGTGAAGATGCACCTCGTGGAGATGGTGGCGCAGAACCGTTTGAGCCATGCCCTGTTGTTTCTGGGGCGTGAAGGCTCGGGGGCATTGCCACTGGCCCTGGCTTTTGCCCAGTACGTTTGCCTCCTGCCGCGGCAGCGGGAAGCTTCGCCGGAGGCCTCGCTCTTTGGTGAGCCCGTTGAGGTGAAGCTGCCGGCCACGCCGGCGGAGGCTGATGCCTGGATGCAGGGACAAGATTCCTTTTCGAAGGCGGAAGGCCTGGTTCACCCTGATATTCATTTCTCCTATCCCGTGATCACGAAGAAGCCCGGAACACCGCCGATCAGCACCGATTATGCTTCGGAATGGCGCGAGTTCCTGAAACAGCTGCCTTATGGCAATGTCTACGACTGGCTGCAGTTCCTCGGGGCCGAGAACAAACAGGGCAATATCACGGCCCAGGAGTGCAACGACATCATCCGCAAGCTCAACCTCAAAAGTTTCGAAAGCGGCTTCAAAGTGCTGGTGCTCTGGATGCCCGAATACCTGGGCAAGGAGGGCAACAAGCTGCTGAAGCTCATCGAGGAGCCGCCGGCCGATACCCTCTTCATCCTCGTGGCCGAGTCGGAAAGCGAGATCCTGTCAACCATCCTCTCCCGCTGCCAGCTGGTGAAAGTTCCGGCCCTGCAGGCTTCGGCCATCGAAGGAGCGCTGGAGGCCCGGCGGGCTGCAACGCCCGAACAGATCCGCGTGATCGCCAATGCCAGCGTGGGCAACTACCGCGAAGCCCTGCACCTCCTGCAGCATGCCGACGAGGATTTTCATGCCCTCCTGCGCGACTGGCTCAATGCGACCCTGCGCTACCAGCCCATTGCCCAGGCGAAGCAGATCGACGAGATCGGGAGAATGGGCAGAGAAAAACAGAAGCAGTTCCTCCGGCATTTCATTCACCTGATCGAACAGGCGGTGCGCCTGGAAGTGTCGGGCCAGGTGATGGCCCAGGGCCTACTAGCCGGTCTTTCGGAGGGGGAGCGCGACTTCATCACCAAGCTCAACAAGGCGATGAGCCTGGAGCAGAAGGAGGCCGTAGCAGCCGAGCTGGACAAGGCATCTTATTATATTGAGCGGAACGCCAATGCCAAGATCCTCTTCCATGCCCTCAGCATCAAGATCTACCATATCGTGCGCAACAACGTGGTGATCGAGGTGCAATAGCGCCGGAAAAAGAGTTTCACCCGCTTTTTTGACGAAACCTTCCCAACCGCGCTTCGAACCCGCAGGGGCACACTTCACGTCTAAAGGTTATATTTGCTATGTTCCCCCGGGAACTCAATATATATATCCGAGGTGTTTTGGCACGTGCAGCAGGAATCAAACAGTCTTCGTTCTCTCTCTATATAACCCTGGATGGTCACATCCGGAACCGGTTGGCGCCAGCCGCAGCATTGCGGCCCAGCAACGGGAGATCTTATGTTTGCTTCCCTGCCTGTCCCACCTCCATTCATTAACTTAAAACGTGAGGCCCTAGATATATGGGATGTGGAAGTTGTGGAACCGCTACGGGTGGGAAGCCCGGCGGTTGTAAAAGCAATGGCGGTTGTGCCACGGGTGGCTGCAACCGGATGAATACCTACGATTGGCTGATGAACCTGCCGATCGCCGATACCGATACGGCCTGCAAGGTGATCGAGGTCAGCTTCAGCCAGGGCAGCCGGAAGGATTTTTATCGGAACAATTCCCTGCAGCAATACGAAAAAGGCGAGCTCATCGCTGTAGAAGGCGTGAGCGGCTTCGACGTTGGTGAAGTATCACTGACGGGCGAGATCGTCCGGATCCAGCTGAAGAAAAAAGGCGTGGATGAGTTCAGCTCGGAAATGAAGCGGGTGCTTCGCCGGGCCACCGACCGCGACCTCGACCTGCTGCAGCAGAACAAAGCCCGGGAGAAGGAAGCGCTGATCCGCAGCCGCGCCATCGCCCGCCAGCTCAAGCTCAACATGAAGATGAGCCAGGTGGAGATGCAGGCCGATGGGAAGAAGGCGACCTTCTATTATATCGCCGACGATCGTGTGGACTTCCGGGAGCTGATCAAGATCTATGCATCGGAATTCAAGGTAAAGGTGGAGATGCGCCAGATCGGCGCCCGCCAGGAATCTTCCAAAGTGGGCGGCATCGGCTCCTGCGGACGCGAGCTCTGCTGTGCGACCTGGCTTTCCGATTTCAAGTCGGTGAACACGGCCGCAGCCCGTTACCAGAACCTTTCGATCAACCAAACCAAGCTCTCGGGTCAGTGCGGACGACTGAAGTGCTGCCTGAACTACGAACTGGATACCTACCTGGATGCGCTGCAAGGCTTTCCCGAGAACTGCGACATCCTGCAGGTTTCGCGCGGAACGGCAACGCTGATCAAGAAAGATATTTTCAAGAACCTCATGTGGTATGTGCTGCCCAATTCCAATAAGCAGTACCCGATGACCATTGAGCGTGTGCGGAAGATCCGTTCGCTCAACCAGCAGAATATCGTTCCCGAAGAACTGGAAGCAGTGGACGTGACCACGTCGAAGCCGAAAGAAGTGGAGCCGGAGTTCGTGGATGTGGTGGGCCATATCTCGCTGCGCAGCCTGGAGAAGGCCGACAAGAAGCGCAAGCAGCAGCGCGGCGAACAGCGCGGACCGCGCCAGCAGGGCGGCCGTGGCGGCGCGCAGGGCCAGACACCGGCACTTCCTCAGGGTCAGCGCCAGCAAGGACAACGTCCCCAGGGCGAACGACCGCCGCAGACGCAGAAGCAGCAACCCCAGGGCCAACGCCCACAGGGTGGGCAGCAGGGCGGCCGGCCGCAAGGTGGACAGGGTGGACAGCAGCGTCCCCCGAACGCCCAAGGGCAGCAAGGACACCGACCCCAGGGTGGCGGCCAGCGTCCGCAAGGACAGCAGTCGGGCCAGCGCCCGCAGGGCCAGCAGGGACAACAAGGACAACCGAAGCCGCAGGTTCCCCGTCCGCAGGGACAGCGACCGCAGGTGGATCGACCGCAACGCCCCCGCCCGCCGCGGGAAGGCGGAGGGGAGCAGACACCACCACCGGCAAATGGATAAAGGAAGGCAGCGAAAGCTGCCTTTTTCTTTGGGACCTGCTAGGTTGGGGGGAACCTGCCAGGTTAGGAGGAAACTGCCCGGTTGCTTATCTTGGTAGCGATGACCCATTTTTCGCACCGGCTCTCCGAGGTGGCCGCCTATTTCAACCATGGCGACCAGCACCTCGGCTACCGCCGGCTTCTCGACGCCGCCATCGAAACCGGCAACCTCACCGTCTTTGAACAAACCCTTCGCTTTGCCGACTGGTACGATGCCCACGAACAGGATCATGAGCAGGTGCGCACCCGCGTGCAGGACCTCCTGCCCCTGATCCAGCAGGGCTACCGCGAGCCCGCGGCGATCGAAGATCCCGTGAAGCTCCAGGCCCAACAGGTTTCCAAACGATATGTCAACGGCCACTTCTCCCTGGCGCCGCTTGATGTGACCCTGCAGCAGGGGAAGATCATTGGCCTGGTGGGCGAGAACGGCAACGGCAAGACTACCCTGCTTCGCCTGCTCTACGGAGAACTGCGGCCCGACAGCGGGCGTATTGACTACCGGTTCACCGGCACCCGCGCCAGCGAGCCGGTTTATGCGATCAAAAGCGCCATGGCCTTCGTGCCCCAGCGGCCGGATGCCTGGTATGGTTCTCTGCGCGATAATTTGCAGTATGCCGCCACCTATTCGGGCTTCCAGGGAAGGGCGAACGAACTCTGGACCGAGATGATCATCGCCCGTATGGGCCTCCGTCCCTACCGGACCTATACCTGGAAGCAGATCTCTTCGGGTTACAAGATGCGCTTTGAGCTGGCCCGCACCCTTATGCGCCGGCCGGAGGTATTGCTGCTCGACGAGCCCCTGGCCAACCTCGACATGCTGGCCCAGCAGATCATCCTCGAAGACCTGCGCTACCTCGCCACATCCGAGTCGATGCCACTGAGCATCATCCTTTCCTCGCAACAGCTTTACGAAGTGGAGAAGGTCTCCGATGAAGTGATCTTCCTGCAGAAAGGCGTGGCGAAATACCAGCGCACTTCGGTGGATGAAACGCAGCCCGGAACCGCCCCGCTGGTACTGGAGCTCGAAGTGGCCGCTTCCCGCACCGAGATCGAGCAGCTGCTGGAGCCCCTCGGGCTGCAGCGACTTTCCTTTAACGGAGGGGTGTACATCCTCTATTTCGGTGAAGGCGCCGACATGGCTGCTGCACTCTCCGCCATCGCGCAGGCCCGCCTGCCGGTAAAATACCTCCGCGACATCTCCATTTCTTCACGCCGTTTCTTCGACGCCTGATCCATATGAATAAGCTCAACCGCTACCTGCTTACCCACCATCCGCTCGTTTGGAATACCCGCCTGCTCACGGTGCTGGCCGTTAACCTGTTCATTCACCTGTTTTTTTTCCTGATCGGCTACGGCTCCGTCAATGCCCGCGAACTGTTCGAGTATTCCGATATGTACGAAGTGGGTGGAGGAAATCTTTTCGGCCTTTCCATCCTCTGCAGCCTGCTCGTGCTGATCGTCTGGCTGATCTTTTACCTCCGCAACAACGCGTTCAAGTCGCATTACCGCATCGACCGATGGCACCTGGCCCGGGAGTTTTTCATCCTCCTGCTCATCGTAGGCAGCAGTTTCAGCTATTTCCTTTCCTTTGGAGGCGGGGTAAAACTCCATACGAAGAACATCACCAGTGCTGCAGCATATCAACGGGAAACAGATATCGTCAACAAGGCGATGGCCTTCGTTCCCCTGCAGCTGGCGCCTTACCATGTGGATCAGAGTTGTTCGGCCCAACGAAAACGCGAAGCGCAGACAAACAACAATTACATTGACGGAACGACCGACGGTCCCTACCGGTTCCAACAGTTCCCCGATTCCAATTTCAGCTACCGCAACTACTGCGGGTTAGCCATCTACCCATATGGCCGCTATGGCTTCGAAAACCGGGGCGAACGGGAGCGCATTTCCCAAACGGTGCAGAGCTGGCTGGCAAAGGGTGCAAAGGATTCGGTATTGGGAGTTTTGCAAGAACTAGAAACTCTCTGCCGTAAATATGGGATCGAATATTCCTGGAATGCAGAACGGGTTTCCTCCTGGGTGTTTGCTGATCCGGGTAATCTCCTCACCCATGTGATCAACAATGTGAAGCCGGACAGCTACATTACCAATCCGCAGGCAACCGATCCCGATTATATCGAAGAGGGGAAGCTCCTCGATGCGCTGCGCTTCGTGCGACGCACTTATGATCGGGATGAAGACTACTGGGGTGTGCGGCTTGGGTTGGCCTATACCATCCTCTCCGTGTCGATCCTCCTCCTCTGTTACCGCCGCTTCAGCCGGAAAGCCTTTCTCATCAGCATTGTCGGTTCCCTGTTGCTCACGATCATCATCGGCCTGCTCATTGCCGCCAGCGGCGGGCGGGAAGAAGCGTTCGCCGGGCTGTGCATCTTCCTTTGCATCATCTTCCTGCTGGTTGGCCTTGCCTGCGTCCGCACCCGCTCGGGTAAGACCATGGCCGGAACGACCCTTAGCTGGCATGCCTGGCTGGTGCCTTACCTCGTCATGTTCATCTGGATGTTCGTAAACGAGGCCTACGACTTCTATTTCCGGTATGGCAGCACCATGACGGAGGAAAGGATGCGTGCGGAGCATCCGCTGCTTTACTGGATCCATCATCATACACTCGAGATCTTTACCGCGAACCTGCTTCTTTCGATCGCCTATATCGCGCTTGTCTTCAACCGCATTGCGAAACGCTGGATGGAGATGCCGGAAGAATAAGGGTCATGAGCGGCATTCGGAAGCTGGAGTAAAGCCGTAGTTTCGGAGGATGCGAACCTTCCTCCTTGCAACGGCCATGCTGGCTTCCGTCGGCCTGTTGGCCCAGAAGCCGGCCAGTACCGGTCTTGACCGGCTGGCCGAAGACTATGTAAAGCTGGGCCTGGCCATCGGGCAATACGATGGCGACTTCGTTGATGCGTATTATGGTCCGGAAGAATGGAAGCCCTCAGGCAGTAAATCGGCCACCTTTCCCAAGGACCGTTTCCTGCGCGCCATCGATGACTTGCAGGCACAACTGCGTGCCGTACGCAACGACGGCCGCTACAGTGAAGAACAAAAGGGCCGGGCGCACTGGATCTACGATCAGCTCACCGCCTTCGGAAGAAGAGTACGCATCTACTCCGGGGAAACGGCGTCCTTCGAAACCGAGTGCAAAGAGCTCTTCGGGGTGGTACCGCCCAAATACGAGGAAGCGCATTTCCAGCAACTCATCAGCAAGCTGCAT
>CBHWDR010000075.1:0-9401 GCA_966112575.1 uncultured Chitinophagales bacterium | reverse complement strand
ACCGATAAGGCCCGGCTGCTGCTCGACAACAAAGGCATGGAAGAACAGATTACCATCATGGGAATGGGCGCCATCGGCTGGAATGAGATCACGGGTTTTGACCTCCGGCAGGCTGTTGGAACCCGGATCCTGATCGTCCAGCTCCGCAATGGCGACCTCCGGATCAGTGAGCAGCCCTGGTGGAAACGATACTATCTGCGCCGGATCAATCGGTATTTCAAAAGCCCCCTGGTCATTGCCCAGGCTTCCATCCTTTTCCCGATCGAAGAGCTCGAAATAGAAATGTGCAATCGCTGGCAAGCTGCCACGCAACCGTCGGCAGTTGCGCAGTGATCGCTCCGGCCGAGATGGCTGCCGACCACCTCGGCCGGAGGTCGTACCTTCGCCCAATGGCTCAACTCCCTCTTGCCTCGCTCCTGGAGCGTTTCGGCTTCGATGAACTGAATGAAATGCAGCAGTCGGCCCTCGCGGCCACCGAGCAGCATCCCAACGTGATCCTGCTCTCCCCTACCGGCTCGGGCAAAACCCTTGCCTTCCTCCTCTCCATCTACCGGAGCATGAAGGCCGATGTCAAGACCACCCAGGCGATGATCGTGGCGCCTTCACGCGAGCTGGCCCTGCAGATCGAAACCGTGTGGAAGCAACTGGGCACGGGCATGAAGGTCACCTGTTGCTATGGCGGTCATAAGCGCGAGATCGAGGAGCAGAGCCTGGCAGTGCCTCCTGCCCTGCTGGTGGGTACACCCGGACGAATTGGCGATCACCTGCGCCGCGGGAATATTACGGCCGACAGCATTCATACCCTCGTGCTCGATGAATTTGATAAAAGCCTGGAGCTCGGCTTCGTGGAGGAAATGAGATTCGTGGTGGAATCTCTGAAGCAGGTGGAGCAGCGCGTGCTTACGTCGGCAACCGAGGCGGTGGAGATACCGGAGTGGATCGGCACCGAATGGGTGCGCCTCGATTTCCTCCCCGAGGAAGGTCCGGCGAAAGAACGCCTCGAGCTGGCCTGGGTGGCTGCCAATGAAAAAGACAAGGTAGACACCCTCTTCAAGCTGATCTGCCACCTGGGCGGACGCAGCTCGGTGATCTTCTGCAACCACCGCGATGCCGTGGAGCGCACCAGCCAGCTGCTGACCGAGAAGGGCCTGCCCAATACGTTTTACCATGGCGCCATGGAACAGCGCGACCGCGAAACCGCCCTCGCCAAGTTCCGCAATGGCACCTTCGTCTTCCTTGTGACCACCGACCTGGCAGCCCGCGGCCTCGACATCCCGCACATCCGTTATATCATTCACTTCCACCTTCCCGATAACGAGCAGACCTTCACCCACCGCAACGGCCGCACGGCGCGGATGGAGGCCTCCGGCACCGCGATCCTCATCATTGGTCCCGACGAGAAGATCCCGGCATATATCCAGGAAGAGATCAACGAGATCGTAATCCCCGAAGACGTGCTCCTGCCCGAGAAACCCAAATGGACCACGCTCTGGCTCTCCCTGGGCAAGAAAGACAAAGTGGCCAAGGGCGACATCGTGGGCTTCCTCACCCAGAAAGCCGGGCTCAAGGGCGAAGACGTGGGCCTCATTGAAGTGAAGGACTTCTATTCCTTCGCCGGCGTCCGCCGCAGCAAGGCCACGTTCGCGGTCCAGGCCGGAAAGGAAGCGAAGCTGAAGGGACAGAAGGTGAAGATGGAGATCGCGAGGTAGGGTATTGGGAATTGAGGTATTGGGTATTGGGTATTGGGGTATTGGGGTATTAGCTCAAAACTCACTTGCCCCGGCCTTCAGGCCGGGGCTTATAGGACTCTCCGGTCCCGGGGCTTTAGCCCTGATCATCTTCCCTAGATAAATAACCGAGCCTCATCCTAACCGTCACTCATTCATCTCCCCTCACTCATCCACACTCATCACTGATCACTCATCACTCATCAATCATACCGCATCCCCGGCTTGCCCAGGAGCCGGCGCCAGAGTGCGAGCTGCCCGATCAGGCTGGCCTCGCGGTAGATGGTGAAGCAGATCATGTTGTAAAACGGCATGGTCGTCCCGCCCATATCAAAAGGACCATCCAGTTTCGCATCATCGAGGCGAACGAGGGCTTCGCGGGCTTCCGGCGTCACCCGCTCCCAATCGGCCAGGTACTCGGCAACCGAAGGATAACGGGCATCGGCCTGTATGCCCTGGTGTTGGTTGAACAGTGCGCCGCCGGTCTGCACCAGGCCGGAGCCGGTCTCCTTCGCCATCAGGAAACGCTGATGGACAGCCGAGCCGGCGATCCAGGCGGGATGATTGGCTTCCGTGTGCAGCCGGTTGTGGAGGTCCTCGTTGGAGAGCCCTTCCAATGCGCGGGGCAGGAAGCCGGTGTGGTAGTCGAACAGGGAGAGCAATCCCTGTATGCGGGTGCTGGATGTGGTCATGGCAAACAATTTCACTCAAGGTAAACCGTTGTTAGGACGTGTAGCTGGTTGCATCGCGGCAACCGTGGGGGTGATCCCGCCAATTCAGAAATGGTTCAATCCAATAATCATGCGAACGATCTTCCTGTTGCTGTTGTTTTCAAATGTCCGGCCGCTCTCTGCGCAAAGCCCCCAAGCCCGGTTGGATGCTTATTTTTCGCGCCTGGCGGCCGCGCGCCAATTCAATGGTGGCATCCTGGTGGCGGAAAAAGGCAGGATCGTTTATGAAGCCAGCTTTGGCTTTGCCGATGTAGCGAAACGTGAGCCGCTGCAACGCGATTCCCGGTTTCCGTTCGCCTCTGTTTCCAAAACCCTGACCGCCACGGCCGTGCTGCAACTGGTCGAAAAGAAGCAGCTACAATTGGATACCCCCGTGGTTCGCTACCTGACGTGGTTTCCCTACCCTGCCATAAAACTCCGGCACCTGCTCTCCCATACCTCGGGACTGCCGGCCTACAATGCTTATTTTGACAGCCTGCGGCAACTGCAGCCGCAACGGCGCTTTACCAATGCCGATGTAGCACAGGCCATGGCGCGCAAGCCGGTAGCGTTGCGCTACACGCCCGGTTCGAGATCGAATTATGATAATGTCAATTACCTGATCCTGGCGCTAGTGCTGGAACGGGTTTCCGGGCTTCCCTATCCCGACCTCATTCGGAAGATGGTGCTGCAGCCTGCCGGCATGCAACACACACTGTTCTATCCACCTGCCCGCCAGTATGCGGAAAATAACCGGGATCACTTCGCTTTACCCCACCTCTATCCGCACCAATATTCCGACAGCGCCGTGCGAGCGAAAGACGTGGCCTTCATCCGTGACTATTGGTCAGCCTACCAGTTCTCCGGTTTTGCCGATTACCTGGGTACGGCCCGCGACCTGCTCCGATTCGACGAAGCCTACTACTCGAACCGTCTGCTTCCCGAAACAGTAAAAAAGCAGATGTTCGAACCCGTGATCCTGGAAGACGGAAGCGCCACGCGGGGCTCGTTCGGTCTTGGCTGGGAAATAACGCGCGATAGTGGTCTCGGAACCATCGTGTACCACAACGGCAATGCCACCGGACTGAGTTGCGTGCTCCTGCGTCTTCCAACGAAGCAGCAGACCGTGATCGTGTACGATAATCTTCATAGCAACAATGCCCAGCTCCTGGCATTCACGGCACTTTCCATTCTCAATGGCCGGCCGGCACCGGCCATCCGTTCCAGCCTGGCAGCCGTATACGGTCGAACGCTTGTTCGGAAAGGGCCTGAAGCGGCCCGTGCGCAAATGCTGCGCCTGCGATCCGATACGGCTCGCTATTACCTCGATGAAGAAGAACTCAACCTGCTCGGCTATGACCTGATGGGCGGTGACAATTTTCCCAATCCTTACCATTTTCCCGAGGTGCGTCGCTATAAGGACGCGCTGGAGGTCTTCCGGCTGAACACCGAACTCTTTCCCAACAGCTGGAACGTGTATGACAGCTATGGCGAGATCCTGATGACCCTTGGTCGAAAAGAAGAGGCCATCCGCATGTACCGGCGCTCCATTGAGCTGAACCCGCAGAATGAAGGGGGCAGGAAAATGCTGAAGAAATTGCAGGAACAATAGCGCCGCCCACTAGCGGCCGGTGAGCTTATGCATGAGCGATTGCTTATAAAGCCGACCGATCGGCAGCTCCCGCCCGCTGATGCGCACCGTGAGTCCGGTGAACCCCGAGAGCTTGTCGAGCGAAATGATGAAGGAACGATGCACCCGGACAAACTTCTGATCCGACAGCAGGTTCTCCATCGCGGAAATGGACTGCTTCACCATAACGGATCCGCCATGAGTGAAGAAGAGCTTCACGTAATCCTTCTGGCCTTCGATGTAGAGGATCTCATTCAACACGATCTTCTGCATCAGCCGGTCCACCTTTAGGTAAACGAAGGCGTCGGGGTTCGAGTTGTACACCCGTTCCGGCGCCGGCTGCTGGCTGCCGCTGCGGCGTAGGCGGTCCACGGCTTTGAGGAAGCGTTCAAAGGAAACCGGCTTGACCAGGTAGTCCACCGCATCGAGCTCGAACCCTTCCACGGCATAATCGCGATAGGCCGTCACGAAGATCACCTGGGGCGGGTGCGAGAGGCTGCGCAGGAACTGGGTACCGATGATCTTGGGCATCTTGATATCGAGAAAAAGCACGTCCACGTTCTTCTGGTGCAGGACCTCGATGGCCTCTACGGCGTTGCGGCAAAGACCGGCCACTTCCAGCCCGGGGACCTGGTCGATGTAGGACTGGAGCACCTTGAGCGCCGGCGGCTCGTCATCGATCAACAGGCATTGCAGCTTCATGTTCGGTGGGTTGTGGCTCCGCCCGTTGCAGGAGCGCGAGGCCGGTTCGCGTAGTGGGCAGTTGCAGGTTGAGGGAGACCATGAAAAAATTTCCCTCGTCGGCAAGCTTGAGTTCATAACGTTCGGGATAGAGCAGCTCGAGGCGCTTCTTTACATTGTTGATCCCGACCCCGTTCTCCCGGAATTCAATGCCCTCGTTCTTGCTGTTCACCACCTTGCACCGGAGCCGGTGCTCCTTCACGAGGATATCAAGGCTCATCCAGGGACGATCCAGCTGTTCGGATGTGCCATGCTTGAAGGCATTCTCCAGGAAGGGCAGGATGAGAAGAGGCATGATGTACTGGTCGGCGATCTCGCCTTCGATGTTGATGGAGATATCGATCTTGTCGCCATAGCGTTCCTTCTCCAGGTCGATGTAGGCCTTCATCACCTCCACCTCTTTTTCCAGCAGCACCTCTTCGGTGCGGCATTCATACAGCATATAACTCAGCAGGGAAGAAAGCTTCAGGATCATCTGCGGCGTCTTGGGCGAACGTTCGAGAGCGAACGCATAGATGTTGTTGAGGGTATTGAACAGGAAATGCGGATGGAGTTGCGCTTTCAGCAGCTGGATCTGTGCCGTGACCTTCTCCTGTTCCGCCTGCAGCCAGTCCTGCTGCTTCTTCACCCAGCGTTTGGCCAGGGAAGAGATGGTCATGCTGCCGGCCGTGGTGGTCATGCAGAGGTAGGAGGTCGGGTCGCGGGGATCCGGCCCATGCCAGATGCCGGCCAGCTCCGTGAGGGGGAAGAAGACATTCGCGCGGAAGAAGATGTTGAAATACCAGCCCAGTACACCCCAGCCGATCATCACGAGCAGGAAGGATCCGTACCGGTAGTTGAGGAGCAGGCGCGGAACGAACAGATAAGCGATGGGGTAAGCGAAGAGCATGAAGGCCGGGCACCAGATGAGCATCTTTACCAGGCTTTGATGGAAAGGCACCGTGATCACGCTCCAGTAAGCGGCCCAGAGAATGAGATAGGCGGTCCAGTACAGGATATGGCGATGCCAGTGATATCGGGCTTCCAGCAGGAATCTATGATCGAGGGGCGCCAGCATAATCGGATTGCTCCTTTCAAGTTAACGCATTTTAGAGCCCTTTTTCACGCTGCCGCACAAACAACCCGATTTGGCGACGAACAACCGATTTCGACCTATGGATGACGTCCGGCGACGCTGACCGCTTTATTTCCCCGCTTCGCCAACGCCCGTCGATTGCAGTTGGAAGAGGCTTTTCCAATGGCTTAGCTTTTACCTGTCAACCCCCTTTTACCCAAAACCGATGTTTATGTATCTCCTTCGCCACAACCGGCTATTCGCCTTCCTTTTGCTCCTGCTTGGCTTCACCGCCTGCCAGAAAAAAGAACTCGGATCTTCTTCCGAAACCCTGTCCACCGCCAGCAGGGCGGGCATCAATGGCCACCTGCAGCAGACCAAGACCTTTTCTTCCGAAGTGGTTCAGCAATGGCTGAACCGGCAGCTCGCCATGTTCCGGCTTCCCCTGCCCCCGGGCACGGGCGCCCCTTCGGCGGACCGCGCTTTTGCCTACACGGGCATAGCCCTCTATGAAGCCGTGGTGCCCGGCATGCCGGCCTACCAATCCCTCTCGGGTCAGCTCACCGGCCTGCCGGCCATGCCCGAGACGGAGCCGGGCAAAGCCTACCATTGGGCTGCGAGCGCCAATGCTGCCCTGGCCGCCATCAGCCGGAGCCTGTTCGCCACTACGGCACTATCCAACAAAACAGCCATGGACGACCTGGAAGCGCAACTGCAGGCCCAGTATGCCACCGAGGTGGATGCGATGACCCTGCAGCGCTCCATCAATTTCGGACGGGCCGTGGCGCAGATCGTCTGGACCTGGGCACAGGGTGATGGCACGGCCGTGATCGGGGCGCAGCCACCCTTTGTTCCCGTACCGGGTTTCGGCAACTGGGAAGCAACAGCTGCACCTCCTGCCCTGCCGGCCAATCCCTATCATCACCTGCGCCGCCAGATGGTGGCGGGTGACCGCGACGGCGCTGAAGCTCCTGCCCTGCCTTTCGGCTACAGCCTGGCACCGGGCTCCGACTACCACGCCATGGCCATGGAAGTCTACAACATCGCCCTCAACCGGAACCAGGACATCATCAACACAGCGCTCTACCACCGCGAAGGCACGGGCTATGGTGGCGGCTCTTCCATCGCCGGACAGCTGGTCGCCGTGTTCCGCCAGGCCAATGCCACGCTCGACCGCGCGGCGCTCGCCCTGGCCAAAGTGGGCATCGGCTCGTATGAAGCGCTCACGCTCACCTTCATCCAGAAGTACCAGTTCAAAGTGATGCGCCCCATCACCTACCTGCAGAAGTACCTCGGGCTGAACAATTTCACCACGCTCTACGGAACGCCCAACTATCCTGAGTACCCGGCCGGCCACCCCACCAATGGCGGTATGCTGGCGGCGATGCTGGCGGATGTCTTCGGCTCCGACTTCGATGTGGACTACTACAACTACCTCGGACTCCCACCGCGGCATTACGATAATTTTGAAGCCCTGGCACAGGAAATGGCCATGGCCCGTGTCTATGCCGGCATCCATTACAAGCCCGCCGTCTTCGCCGGTGTGGCCCTCGGCAAGAAGGTGGCGCAGAACATCCTGAACAAGGTGAAATTTCTGAAAGAATGATCCGTCATCCCGAAGCAGGAACAAGGCCGCCGCGAGGCGGCTTTTTTCTTGTTGGGTATTCCCACCTTCGTCAAGACTACGGTGGGCGGAGGAGGAATTGGGGTATTAGGGTATTGAGGTATTGAGGTAATCGGGTAATGGGAATGAATATTTGACCTGGGGTACGAGGCCAGGGTCCTCGCAATCGACACCAATGATTTGCTATTGTAAGAACGGAGTAAGGTAATTGTGATTGCCAAGTGCTGGTAAAGTGATTGCAAGGTCGTTGCAGGCCTATTGTTTGAAGGATCACAAATCCGCCGATTTCCCTCATACTGCCCATTGCCTATTGCCTTCTGCCTATTGCCTACTTCCCATTGCCCACTCCCGGAAATTTCCGAAATTCAGGATCATCAAACCTACCTGCCATGGCCAAACTCGCGCAGATCAAGACCAAAGCCACCACGGCCAGCGTGGACGACTTCCTCAACACCATCGAGGACGAGCAGAAGCGCGCCGACTGTTTCACCATCCGCAAACTGATGGAGCAAGCCACCAAAGCCCCGGCAAAGCTCTGGGGGCCGGCCATCATCGGCTTCGGCGACCTTATTTACGAAAGCCCGAAAACCGGCCGTCAGGTGGAATGATTCCAGGTGGGCTTCTCCCCCCGCAAGGCCAACATCACCTCTACCTGATGGGGCTCCAGCAACATGCCGAAACCCTGAAGAAACTGGGGAAACATAAGGTGGGCGGCGGCTGCCTGTATATCAACAAACTGGCGGATGTGGATCGAAAAGTATTGGAGGGGATCATTGGGAAGGCGGTGGAGAAGAAGTGATAACGAAGAAATATGGAATTTGATCACGACTTTCGTTTAGTCTAAAATTCTCTTTCCTTGCGTTTCCTCTTTTTTCTTGCCATTGTTTTCCTTTTGGGTTGTAAAGGAAGGCCCGGTTCATCCCAACAAAAAGTGACGGCAAGTGCCGATACTCTGATTACAATCATCCCATTCCACACCGGATTAAGGACGCCATTTACACAAAATGACCGGCCCGTTTCCTTGAATCCATCAAGTTTCGCTTCTATTGATAGCCTGGTGCGCAGCGCGGTGAAAAATTACAATGAAGCAATCCCAAATGAAAAACGCGCGTCAGTCGGCATCAACTTAGACAGAACCCTCTATCGACGTCAATACATTGCCGGTGTGAATTCTGCAGGTGACACGCTGGTTTGGGTCAATTCATTCTGCGATATGCATTTACCGGAAAGCTGGAGAAATCAACTGGTATTTGTAGAAGATGGCGGCAACTGCTATTTCAATCTAACGGTGAACCTCACGAAAAGAACGGTTGCCGATATGATCGTCAATGGGCATGGCTAGAACAAGCGCTAGAAATATCAATAGTTGCATTTATAAAGGGACCCAAACGTTTGGAACTCAAGAATCACCACAGGTGATAGTTAGCGCGCAGGCTGTTGGGATGCGCGTCTGCTTGTCGATAGCCTCGGTTGTTCCGGCGCGTTAAAAGGTTGAATCTGTAGTTAAGAAAAAAATGGAATTCCTCACCCCGTAGGGGTGACCGGTGGGTAGCCCCGGGTGAAGCCCGGGGTTATGCGAATTAAGGGAAACAACAAAACAGCGCACGCCGTAGGTGTGCCCCGTGGAACCTACGCCAATTGACCAAAGGAAAAAACCGCTCCGCCGCCCGTTTTTTTCACCGGGAAACTCGCCTTTATCAATCCAATTTGGGCAAAACATCTCGATGCCCAATTCTTATTCCCAACTCCATGTGCATGTGGTCATGGCCCCGCACTACCGCGAAGCCCTCATCGATCCATCGTGGTCGGAAGACCTGCACCGCTACCTCACTGGCATCCTCAACGGGGCAGGCGGTAAAATGATCCGGGTGAACTCCATGCCCGATCACCTCCATGCCCTGATGGGGCTACGACC
>CBHWDR010000074.1:0-9406 GCA_966112575.1 uncultured Chitinophagales bacterium | reverse complement strand
GAACTGCCGACCTTCGGGTTATGAATCCGATGCTCTAACCAGCTGAGCTACCTCGGCATCGTCCCGGATCAACCGGAACAAAGCTTTTTATTTCTGTCGCTTTGGCCTGAACTGCCGTCCGTCAACCGACGGATATAATCCGATCTGCAAACCAGCCGAACTACCTCGGCGACACCCTAATGAATGTTTCGTTAGGGGCGGCAAAAATAGGAAGTTCGAAACTTACCGCCAAAGGATTTTTGAAATCGCCGCAGGGCTGCATCAGGGCTTTACCTGGCCTTCGATGGAATCGTCGAGCGTCTTGCCGATGGCGGCGCCTACCATCATCTTGGCGAAGGCCACCGCATTGCCATGCTTGTTGTCCCAGTAATAGCCTTCTTCCGGTTCTACCTTGATCACCGTGATCCGCGGGTCATCCTTGCCGCCGGTGAACCAGGTCTTGATGATCGGCTCCCAGAGCTCATCGATCTTCTGGCGATCGCGCGAAACCGTGGCCTTGCCATAGATGCTCAGGAAATCGGAATGGGCCGAGCCCTGGAACAGAAGCTGCACACGATCGTCCTGATCCAGCTCTTCGTTCTTGTGGGAATCATCGGCGCTGAGGAACCAGAAATTGCCCTGGTCATCAATATCCTGAACCGACATGGGCCGGATATGAAGGGGCTTTCCTGTTTGGATGGCGGTAATGAAAAAGCAGGTCTTGGCCTTGCCGGCCAGTTCCCGGATCACCTTGACGGCTTCCTTGCCCTGGAGGTCTTCGTGGTTCTTTTCGGGCTGCTGCTGATTGATGCTGTCCATATGCGTTTTCTGCTTTCCCTGAGAAAGCTGCGCCATCCGCTTTTTTCCGCCGATTGTTCAAGCTCATGCATCAATCCCCGGCTGGCATGCGAACAAAATAAGGCAGAAGGGCACCTCTTGTCGCGAACTTTCCTCAGCCCTACCACACCGGGCAACCGATCTCGCCCTTACGGTTGGGCGAATACCAGATGCCAACGGAAAGTTGCAGGTAGTGATCGCCATATTTCGGGTTAACCGCCTTGCTGAAGCCGTCGAGGTAATCGCTGCGCATCAGGCGGTACGCGCCTTCGGCCGAAAGGGAAAAGCTGGGGTTGAGCGCATACTTCAGCCCCGCTCCCACCGGGAACACCAACAGGGTACGGGGTGGCGTGCGCCCCGCATCCTCCTTCAACCGGTTGCCGATGTCCTCACCGGCAAAGTAAGGCTCGTTGAACCGGCTGAAATCCCGGTTGATGCGCACCGAGGAAAGTCCAACACCGCCCATGGCATAGGGCTTCAGCTTCCGTCCTTCCAAGGGTGCATAAACGAGCATCCCGTTCAGTTCGCGCACCGTAGCGCCAAAGCGAAATGCACGCTGCTGTCGCCACTCCGGGGTATCATAGGCGGCATCATCGCCCCGCAGGCCGCCGCTGTTCAGGTTCAGTCGTGCCGACAGGGGGCCGCTCAGCTTCCGTTCCACCGAAAGGCCCCAGGCAAACGAGGGCGTTCGAAACGAGCCGACAGGTGAAGGCGTGAGATCGCCCTGGTAGATGAAGGTGCCGAGGTGAAGACCAAAAGAATACCGGTCCAGGCGAAGCTGGGCCCGCGCGGGTGTGGCCTGCAGGGCCAGCAGGCAAAGAGCAAGCTTAAGGCAGTTGATGCTTTTCATGATGTGGTTTAGATGGTGACCGATCGCACCGGCTGAAGGTTCAGCCTCAGGAAACAACGGGTATAGTTCACTTCATGAAAGCGGTTTGAGGATGGCCCCGCCGCAGCGGGGCGCTTCACGGCCAAAAAGGCCGTTTCCTTATAACGAACCCGGTGGTTAATTATTGGGTGCACCGGCATCGATCCAGCAGAGGAGGGCATCCTTTTGTGCATTCGTTAACGCTCCGCCCTGGGGCATGCGGCCACTGGCCACGGCAGCGCGAATCTGCGTGCGGGCATTGAAGACCTGCTGGTGGGTGGAAAGGAAGCCCGGTCCCGAACTGCTTCCCGATCCATGGCAGCCGCTGCTCACTGCGCAGCTGTTCTGGATGATCGGGCTTACGTCGGTGGCAAAAGACTTGGTACCGGAACAATTGGGCGCATAGTTCTCTGCATCTTTCTTGCAGGCTACCAGCGCCGTCGTCAAGAGCAGTACGGCAACAGAAACCGTTTTCAAACGGAGGAAGGAGCGCATCATGATTCGACTGATTTACTTGTTTCGATATGGATACGAGTAAAATGGAGAAATGGAAGCCTACCAGTTGCCGCGCAGCACCAGCTTGAGTTTGCCCCAGAGCTCCTGGTCGAAACCCGAAACCGCGTTGAAGGCGCCATCGGCCGCATTGCCCATGCGGATGACGACCAGCTTCTGGGAAGGTACCACGTAGATCTTCTGATCGTTCTTGCCCAGGGCAGCGTACATGTCGGCAGGCGCATTGCTGATCATCGATCCATTGAACACCGCCTGTACCGAAGGCACCATGTAGCTCGATTTCCCATTGAGCCAGGTCAGGTAACCATAGCTGTTATTGAGCGACTGCGAGGTGCTCACCTGCGCTGCAGCGTAGGCGGCATCATCGAGGATGGGCGTTGTATTCCAGATGCCTTTATTCAGCAGCAGGAGGCCGAACCGCGCCATGCTCCGTGGTGTAGAATAATAGACGTTGTTATAACCCTGGGGCAGCCAAACGCCATTCATGCCGATCCGGTTGCGGATCTTCTGCTGAAAATAATTGTTGTAGGTCTGGCCGCTGGCCGCCTCCACTACCTTGTCGAGCAGCGTATAGGCCGCATTATGGTACGCCCAGCGGTTGCCGGCATCGGCCTTGTATTGCAGGCAGGAAGGCAGGGTGCAGTCGGCATCGGCCACGCCATCATCCAGGCCGGTGGTCATGGTCAGCTGGTGGCGGATGGTGATCAGGTTCTCTTTGGCCAGGGGCAGGGAGGTCCAGCCGGTGCCCAGGAAGCGCGAGCTGCGGTCGGAGCTATTGAGCAGTCCTTCCTTCTGGGCGATGCCCACCAGGAAGGCGGTCATGGTTTTCCCGGCAGAAGCCCAGTACCAGTTGGAGTCCTGCGTAAAGGAGCCGAAATAGCGCTCAACAACGATCTTCCCGTTTTTCAGGATAAGGAAGCCCTTGGTGCCCTTGGCTTCGAGATAAGGATAGAGGCTATTCAGTTCCGTCTCGTTCCAGCCCTGTGAGGCGGGGGTCAGGGTTTGCCATTCCGTAGTGCCCACCGGTGGGAAATAGAGGGGTTCTTCAGCTGCGGGCGCCGGGTCTTTGGTACAGGAAGAAAGCCCGGCCAGGAAACATAAGATCAGCAGTCGGAAAAGCTTCGTCATCGTTTTGGTTTTCTATTGGATGGGAATTTGGGGAAAGGTTTAACCCGGACAAGATAAACATTGATTCATCGGGAAAAAAGGGGGACGGCATGGGGATCGAGCGGACCCGGCATGCACATCCGACTAGGTCCCACTAATTACATTCCCTTAGCCTCCGAAATCTCCCGGCCGCCATTAGCCCATCGGCAAGGTAGTTGTTACCCTTACGCATCACTTGAAGTTATATTTATGATGGCGGCTGCACATCCCTTTCCTGAAGAACCCCGGCTTGAAGACCTTTATCGTTACGGACTGCTTGACCAGGAGTCGGAAAAGGAATTCAATGAGCTGCTCGAACTCCTTTCCTCCATTTGCAATTGCCCGATCGCGGCGATCAGCTTTATCGAGCGCGATCGGCTCTGGTTCAAAGCCAGCAAGGGCCTTCCCGCGGCGGAGACCTCCCGTGCCTCCACTTTTTGTGCCCACACCGTGCTCGAGCCGGACCTCTTCCTCGTTACCGACACCCTGCTCGATGAGCGTTTCCGGAACGACCCCCTTGTAAGCGATGGGACCGATGTCCGCTTCTATGCAGGCGCCCCGATCCGCTCTTCCAAGGGCTATCGCCTCGGCGCCGTTTGCGTGCTCGACCGGGAGCCCCGCACCTTCGGTGAACAGGAAGCCCGCACCCTCCGCTTCGTATCGAACCAGATCGGGAAAATGGTGGAGCTCCAGCTGAAAAATAAACTCCTGCGGGAACAGGCCGAAGAGCGGCTCCGCCTCGACCGCGCCCTTCTCCAGCAAACACTGGACGAACAGGATGCCGAGCGCATGTCGATCAGCATGGAATTGCATGAAGACATTGCCCAGACCCTCGCCTCTTCCAAGTTCTTCCTCGAGATGGCCGAGTCCAGCGAAGGCAGTCGGCTGGAGCTGCTCCAGAAAAGCCGGGAGATGATCACCAAGACCATTCGCCAGATCCGCGAGCTCTCCTTTACCCTTACACCCACCACGCTGAACGATTTCAACCTCCGCGACCTGCTCGACCGCCTGCTGACCGACCTTGCTACAGCCACAGGGATGGGTGTTGACTTTCGCTACGAAGGCCACGAATCCGTGGGCCAGCTCCGGGCGATGGGCATTTACCGGATCGCCGAAGACGTGATCCGCACGGCTGTTCCCGCCTCCGCCCGCCTCCTGCGCGTACGCGTGCTGGCCTGCAGCGACATCAGCGTTTCGGTGCAGATCGAAGGATCCACGGTGGACCCCGATGCACTCGAGCGAAAGATCTATTCCCGGGTGCATGCGCTCGGCGGCACCCTGAACAGCATCCGGAAAAACGACCAGCGCGAATGGCTGATGACCCTGCCGCGCCTCGGGGAAAAAGACCCGGTGGTGGCATAATCTTTTCGCTTCCCGGCAGAGTTTCCTGCATGCTTACGTACACCAATCCCATTCTCGCGGGCTTCTACCCCGACCCGAGCATCTGCCGGGTGGAGGATGACTATTACCTCGCCTGTTCCTCTTTCGCCTATTTTCCCGGCATCCCGCTTTTTCACAGCAGGGACCTGGTTCACTGGCGCCTTCTGACCCATGTACTCGACCGGCCTTCCCAGTTCGACCCGGAAGGCCTCGGCGTATCCAAAGGCGTTTTCGCCCCTACCATCCGCTATCACCAGGGTATCTTCTATCTCACCTGCACCCTCGTGGATGCCGGCGGCAATTTCCTGGTCACCGCCACGGATCCTGCCGGGCCCTGGTCCGACCCGGTCTGGCTGCCCATCAACGGGATCGACCCTTCGCTGTTTTTCGACGATGATGGGCAAGCCTGGCTGGTGTACAACAGCCTGCCCCCGGACGACCGACCGCTTTATAATGGCCATCGAACCATCCGCCGCCGCGGCTTCGATCATACCCGCATGAAACTGCTGGATGATGAATGCATCCTGATCAACGGGGGCACCGATCTCGCCCTCCGGCCCCGGTGGATCGAAGGGCCGCACCTGTACAAACGAAACAACTGGTATTACCTGCTCGCTGCCGAAGGCGGCACGGGTTACGATCATGCCGTGGTGGTGTTCCGGAGCCGGAGCATCGACGGTCCCTTCCTGCCTGATGCCAACAATCCCCTGCTGGGCGGCGACCGCGGAAATGTGCGGGCATGGCCCATCACTTCTGCCGGCCATGCCGACCTGGTGGATACACCGGCGGGCGACTGGCAGGCCGTTTTCCTGGCCTGTCGCCCTTACCGCCACGATCATTACAATACCGGCCGGGAAACTTTCCTGGTACCGGTGGCCTGGGAAGCCGACTGGCCGGTCTTCAACCCGGGAAAGAAGTGGATCGAATACCGTTATCCCCAGCCCCTGCCACCCGCCGACGAAAACCAGGCGCCTTACTCGGGCAATTTTGAATGGACCGATCAGTTTGACGGGAGCACGCTCCACCCCGACTGGCTCTTTCTTCGCCTGCCGCGCCCGGAGCATTACGACCTGCACCGGCGGCCGGGCCAGCTCTCGCTTCGCCTGGCTCCCGACTCGCTCGACGGGCGGGGACGACCTTCCTTCCTGGGGCGCCGCCAGCAACACCTGCACGCAAGGGCAAGGCTGCTCATGAGCTTCGAACCCGGTGCAGAAGGGGAACTCGCCGGCCTTGTTGTCTTTCAGGACAGTCATCATTTCTACTTCCTGGCGATCGCGGGCGGTGAGGCAGGACGGGAAGTGCGCCTCTACCGCTCGATCCTGGTACCCCGGGAAGAAGGCCAACTGGAGCTCCTGGCCAAAGCTTCGGTCTCTTCAGGGAGGATGGAGCTGGAGGCGGAAGCACGCGGTGCGAGCTATGTTTTCGCGTACCGTACGGCTGCCGGGCCCTGGCTGCGGATCGGACCCGCATTGCCGGCAGACTTCCTGAGCACCTGCACGGCGGGCGGCTTTACCGGCTGCGTACTGGGGATCTATGCCACGTCCTCAGGGGCACCCTGCGAAGCTCACGCCTTCATCCACCGTTTCGCGTACCGGGGCACCGATCCGGCCTGGTCCGGTTCATGACGAATTAATTCGATACAATTCATCCCGCATTTTACTCAATTCATACCCTGGAAGCCGGAACGGTCGCGCCCGGATCGATGATCTGAGGGCGAAAGCATGTATTTTGTAGGCGTGCAGCTCAAGGGCGCCATACCGACCTATACCAGTAAGGATGTACCCATTCTTTTCGCCAGCATGCTCCCGCTGGGGCTGATCATCAATTATATCCTCTGGGGTGACGACTACCTGGGCGACCTGCCGGTTTTTTTGGCCACGACGCTCACGACCTTCGCCTACCTAGCCGGCTCCTTTATCACTTATGGCCTCGTGGGTATCTCCCTGCGCAACCGCTTTCCGCGCGACTTCGACCTGCCCAAGCGCATGACCATCAGCCTGGCCATCTTCTTCCTGATGTCGGCGGTGTACGTCTCCTTCCTCCTGCTCGTTTACGACTACTCGCATTTCTACGGCTACTCCTACGACGAAAACGATTTCACCCAGGCCTACATCACCACCATCGTCTTCAACTCCTTCCTCACCTTCCTCATGGAAGGCATGTTCCGTTTCGAGCACTTCAAGGCCACGGCCACGGAAACCGAGCAGCTGAAAAAGGAGTACATGCAAAGCCAGCTGCTGGGCCTGAAGAGCCAGATGAACCCGCATTTCCTGTTCAACTGCCTCAACTCGCTTTCGAGCCTGATCAACGATGATCCCGACCATGCCGAGGCCTTCCTCGATCATATGAGCAAGGTTTACCGCTACCTGCTGCGCAACCACGAAGAGCAATTCGTAACGATCGGCACGGAGCTCGACTTCATCCGCTCCTATGCCTTCCTACTGAAAGCCCGTCATGCCGAAGGCCTTACCATCGATATGAACATCAACGCCGAAGGGCGGAGCCAGTTGATCCCGCCGCTCACGCTGCAGATGCTGGTGGAGAATGCGGTGAACACGAATACGCTCAGCCGCAGCCGTCCGCTCAACATCTCCATCCACTGTGCGGGCGATTGCCTGGAGGTGCGCAACAATGTGCAGCACCGCGTGAACGTGGAAGCGGCGCCTTCCGATGTGATCGAAAACATCCGGAACAAATACCGCCTGCTTTGCGGCGAAGAGATCAGCATTGTGGAAAGCAACGAGGAAAGAAGGGTGCAGCTGCCCTATATTCCGGAAGAACAGGGAGGTGAGCGATGAGCCCCTGGTGGAAACCGACGCGGCTGGAATGGATCTCCTTCCTGATCATGATGCCGGTGCTGGCGGTCGTGCTCAACCAGCTTCTTTTCGGCTCACGGCAATGGAATGACCTGGATGTCTGGCTCTTTTCCTTTCCCTTGATCGTGATCCAGGGCGCCGGCTCCTGGTTCCTCCATATCGTCGTGATGCACTGGCTGCGGATCCGCTTTCCGCATATCCGACAAACCCGCCTGCGCCTGGTGATCCTCGGCCTGGCCCATACCGCGCTGATCGCCCTGACCTTCATCTCCCTCTTTTATGCCTACCACTACACCGGCTTCCTTGATTACACCCTGAATACGGCCCAGCTGGCAAAAGCGCTCGCCCTGGGCATCGGCCTTACGCTGGTGGCCACCACCATGTGGGAATCCGACTATACACTGACCCAGTGGAAAGCATCGCTGGCCGAGAAAGAGAAGATGGAGCAGCTGACGATCCTGCACGAATTCGAAACCCTGAAAAGCCAGGTCAACCCGCACTTCCTCTTCAACTGCTTCAATACGCTTTCCTCGCTGATCACGGAAGACCGACGGCAGGCCGAGGTGTTTCTGAACGAGCTGAGTAAAGTGTACCGCTACCTGTTGCGCAACAATGAAGAAGGACTGAGCACGCTTCAGAACGAAGTGCGCTTTATCGAATCCTATTACCAGCTGCTGCGCACCCGGCATGGCGAAGCCGTGCAGCTGAAGATCGAGATCGACAAGAAATACGACAGCTACCTCCTCCCCTCGCTCAGCCTCCAGCTGCTGGTGGAGAATGCCGTGAAGCACAATGTGCTTTCGAAGAACAAGCCCCTGCTCATCGACATCTTCACCACCTCGGGCAATAAGCTGGTCGTGAGCAACAACTTCCAGCCACGAACGGTCAAAGGGCCGTCGAACAAAATCGGATTGGACAATATCCGGTCGAAATATGCACTTTTACACCAGCAGGGCTTCCACGTACTGCACGATGGAAAGAGCTTCAGCGTGGTGCTGCCCCTGATCTGGAACCGCATTTCCGAACCTTCCCTGATAACGATTGACACCTAATCAAGACTAACAATTTTATTATGAAAATTCTGATTGTTGAAGACGAAGACCTGGCGGTCAAAAAGCTGAAGAAGACCCTGCAAACAGTGGATGAATCAGCTACGGTTGTTGGCGAAGCCGACAGCATCAAGAGCACGGTCAGCTGGCTGCAAAGCAACCCGGCCCCCGATCTGATCCTCATGGATATCGAGCTCGCCGACGGCCAGAGCTTCGAGATCTTCAACCAGGTGCAGGTGAAGAGCCCCGTGATCTTCATCACCTCGTACGACGAATACGCCCTGAAGGCCTTCAAGGTCAACAGTGTCGATTACCTGCTGAAGCCCGTGCAGAAAGAAGACCTGCAGTCGGCCCTGGAAAAATACCGGCAGATGAAGAAGATGTACACGACGGATGCCACCCCGGCTGCCGGCGCCATCTCCATCGACGACCTGGTAAAAGAGCTGCAGCAGAAACTGCAGACCAAAGAATACCGCAAGCGCTTCCTGGTGAAGCATGGACAGAAGCTCGTGTCGGTGGAAGTGGACGATATCGCCTATTTCTTCAGCGACGGACGCCTTAATTTTTTCAAGACCACCGACAACCGCAAATTCGTGGTGGATTATACCATGGATGAGCTGAACGAGATGCTGGACCCCGAGCGCTATTTCCGCATCAGTCGCTCCTTCTTCATCTCGGTAGACAGCGTGGCGCAGATCCACGACTATTTCGGCAACCGCCTCCTCCTGCACCTGAAGCCGGAGACCGACAAGGAAGCCATCGTCAGCCGCGAAAAAGTGACCGACTTCAAAACCTGGCTGGGTAAATAAGCGATCCCC
>CBHWDR010000073.1:0-9432 GCA_966112575.1 uncultured Chitinophagales bacterium | reverse complement strand
CGCCGATCTCGGTTTCCTGGGCATGATGGTCAGCCCGGACTATGGCGGTGCCGGACTGGATACCGTTAGCTATGTTCTGGCCATGGAAGAGATCAGCAAGGTGGATGCGAGCGTGAGCGTGGGCATGAGTGTGAACAACAGCCTGGTCTGCTACGGTCTCGAATCCTATGGCAACGAAGAGCAAAAACAGAAATACCTCACACCTCTTGCACAGGGTAAGAAGGACGGGGAACTGTATACCGGCGCCTTCCTGCTCAGCGAGCCTGAGGCGGGCAGTGATGCCACCTCCCAGCGGACCACCGCGGAAGACAAGGGTGATCATTACCTCCTCAATGGCACCAAGAACTGGATCACCAATGGCGGCACAGCTTCGGTTTACCTCGTGATCGCCCAAACCGATCCAGCCAAAGGACACAAGGGCATCTCGGTATTTATCGTAGAAAAGAACTGGCCTGGCGTTGTGGTTGGTGGAAAAGAAAATAAGCTGGGCATCCGCGCCAGCGATACCCATACCATCCTGTTCAACGATGTGAAAGTGCCGAAAGAGAACCGGATCGGAGAAGACGGTTTCGGTTTCAAATTCGCTATGAAAACACTCGCCGGCGGCCGCATCGGCATTGCCGCGCAGGCCCTGGGTATCGCCAGCGGCGCATACGAGCTTTCCCTCAAATATTCAAAAGAGCGCAAGGCCTTCGGTACCGAGATCGCCAATCACCAGGCCATCGCCTTCAAGCTTGCCGACATGGCCACCCGCATTGAAGCGGCGCGCCTGCTCTGCATGAAAGCAGCATTTGACAAAGACCAGCACCGCGACTATACCCTCAGCTCTTCGATGGCCAAGGTATTTTCTTCGGAAACGGCCATGTGGACCACGGTTGAAGCCGTGCAGGTCCATGGCGGATATGGTTTTGTAAAAGAATACCATGTAGAACGCCTGATGCGCGATGCCAAGATCACCCAGATCTACGAAGGCACCAGCGAGGTGCAGCGGATCGTGATCAGCCGCTCGATCCTGAAAGGATAAATCATCAACCCCGGTAGCACCGGGGTTTTTCTTTACCCAAACGGCCTGCTTAACTTTGCACCGATGATCGATCAAAAAGCATTCGCGCAAATCGGTTCTGAAACAGGGGCAAAAGGAGCCAGGCTGGTGGCGGTAAGCAAGACCAAGCCCGCGGAAGATATCGAGGCCCTGTACGCCCTGGGGCAGCGTGATTTCGGCGAAAACTATGTTCAGGAGCTGTTGGAAAAGGAAGCAAAGCTGCCAAAGGATATCCGCTGGCATTTTATCGGGCACCTGCAGTCCAATAAGGTTAAATACCTGGCGCCCTTCGTTCACCTGATCCATGGTGTGGACAGCGAGAAGCTGCTTCGGGAGATCGATAAGCAGGGGGGGAAGGCAGCTCGAAAGCTCGACGTACTGTTGCAGGTTCACATCGCCCGGGAAGAGACCAAGTTCGGCATGGATGCGGCAGAATTGCAACAGGTCTTTTCCAACCGGTACAATTATCCGAATACCCGGATCCGCGGCCTGATGGGCATGGCCTCCTTTACGGAAGATGGCGAAGCGGTCCGCCGGGAGTTTCAATACCTGAAGAGTTTATACGATCGATACCGTGAAGAATACCAGCTCGATACCCTGTCCATGGGCATGAGCGGCGATTACAGAATGGCGCTGGAGGAGGGGAGCAGCCTGGTCCGGATCGGCAGCCTGCTGTTTGGAGCCCGCCCACCGGCCTCCGCAAAATGAGCGCAAACTGTTGAGCTGGCATGGATTTTTAACGCCAATACCTAAACGATCATCATGAAAAAAGCAGTTCTAACCTTTATCGCGGCCTTGTTCAGTACCGTGATGGTCCTCGCCCAGGAAGGCGATGCAAAGGACGTCAACATCAATGTGAACACCAAGGGCAGCACCTGGTATACCCAACCCTGGGTTTGGGTAGTTGGCGCCGCCGTATTCATCCTCTTGCTGGTAGCGCTGACCCGCAGTCGCCGCGACTGATCATCGATGAACCTGTGCAGGGCCGGAGCGATCCGGCTTTTTTCGTTTCCGGGCAGCAAAAAAGGATGCACGCGCATCCTTCCCTGGTCTCAGACCAATTTATATTTCGGATCTGCTTCCCTTATTTGTCCGTAGGCTGGCGGAACCAGTACTGGAACTTCCGGAGACCGTTCCTGCCCATCATGATAAAATTATCTTCAGTTGTACGCGTGAGGTACAGGAGGAATACAATAAGAGAAATCAGCACTATAAAAAACCACATCGGGATCATAAACTCTGATTTAGATGCAGTAATCCAAAGACTGTTCCAAAGTTCAAAATGGGGAATGGGCAATGGGCAGTAGGCAGTAGGCAATAGGCAGTGGTGAACAAAAAAGCTGAAGGTTACCCTCCAGCTTTTTTGCTTTTTGCTGCCGGTGCAACCGGCATTTGCTTGCTCCTCTTATTTGAAGCTTGCGCGCATGTTTTTCAGGAGCTTCGCGCCGTCCCAACCCCAGGGAACAATAATGCGGCGAACGGTGTACAGGGGTTCAACCGGATCCCGCTTGTCGGAAAGCTGGAAGGCGAGCTTGAATCCGCGCTTCTTCAGCTCGGGGAAGGCGGCCTGGTTCCAGATGCCGAAAGGATAAGCGAAGTAATGGATCTCTTTTCCGGAGATCGCTTCCAGTTTCTTGCGTTGCTCGCCCAGTTGCAGGTCCCAGTCGTTCTCCACCATTTTGTTGGTCCCTTTGTCGATATGGGGCGTGGTGAGGTAACGATCGACCCGGTCGTGGCGCCAGGTGTGGCTCTCAATATTGTGACCTTCATCGGCCAGCTGCTTGATCTGCTCCTTGGTCATGTAGTTGGGACGTCCGATCGAGATGGTCATGATGAAAAATGTGGCTTTGAAACCATATTTGTCCATCTCCGGCTTGGCCAGGGAAAACTGTTCCTCATCCGTGTCGTCGAAAGTGATCAGCACCGGGTTCTCAGGAAGCTTTGCGCCCTGGGTCAGGTAAGCATGCACTTCATCGGGCGTCACGGTGTGGTAACCGCTGTCGGCGAGAGCTTTCATGTGCGAGCGGAATTCTTCCGGAAGTACTGAATAGGTATCCAATTTCTTTCCGGGCTTGGGATAGCGGATGTGGTGGTAGCAAAGTACGGGTACCTGCTTGCGGGCGATGATGGTTGCCGCGTCGGCAACTGGCGCGTTGGGATTAAAGCTTGCTTTGGCGCCGGTATCGGTTTTGGCCGATGCCGTTTTCGCATCCCCTGAATCTTTTTTCGTTTCGGTTTTGTTGGCAGTGCTGTCGGAGCAACTGGCCAGCAGAAGGGCGGAGCTGGCAGCCAGTAAGAGGTTTCTCATGCTTGTTTCAATTGCTGCAAAAATGCTCGACCCGAAGCGAATCCGGAAATATTTTTTACGGAGGACTGTTAAGAATTCGCCAAGTGTTCATCGGTGCGTCGTAACACCAACCTGGCGGCAGTACTCCAGCACCGGGCAGGTGCTGCAATGCGGGCGAACGCGGGTGCAGATGTGCTTGCCGAAAGGCATTAGAAGCCGGTTGACGTCCGTCCATCTTTTCCGGGGGAGCAGGGTCTCCAGTTCCTTCATGGTCTTCTCAGGCGTGGAGGCCTGTACCAATCCCCAGCGGTTGGTGACCCGGTGCACATGTACATCAACGCTGATCGCATCGAGATGGCCGGTAACGCCCAGCGCAAGGTTGGCGCATTTGGGGCCCACGCCCCGTACCGAGGTGAGCTGTTCATAGTCGGGCGGGAGGCTGCCGCCCTGATCCATGGCCAGCCGGGCGACGGCCAGCATCGTAGCGGCCTTGGGTTCGGGGAAGGTGGCCCCATAGAGCAGTTCCACGATCCTTTCTTCCCCCATGCGGAGCAGTTGGCCGGGATCCCTTGCTTCCCGGAAGAGACGAAGAGAAACCGGTATGGTCGTTTCGTCGAGCGTGCGAATGGAAATGATACAGGAAATGAGCTGCTCGAACAAACTGGTGTAGCCGCGTTCGTACAATTCGAACATGGCTGCCTTGGGAAGCGGCTGGATCGCTTTTGCGATGCGGCGGAACATCAGGGGGAGGTCATACGGCTTCTTCACGAAGGAATGAAGTCAATTTCAATACCATTAACGCTGGAGGATGCGCTGCAGCTCATCGAGAAGGGCAACCTGTGCGGCATTGACCTTTGTACTTGCCTCGGCATAGTTGAACCAGCCGGCAGCATCCACTTCGGGGAAGCGTTGCCATTTGCCCGATCGATAGGGCCATTCCACCGCGAATGTGTTGGATACGATCGATTCCGGATCGATTTCCCCTTCGACAGCAAATGCATGTACCAGCTTGCCTGCTTTTTGGCGGACAGGGGTCAGCGCGATGAGTGGTCCTGTAAGACGGGTGCCGGTTTCTTCTTCAAACTCGCGCAGGGCGGCCTGTTCAGGGGTTTCGGGATCGGTGAATTCTCCTTTCGGTATGGTCCATACGCCTGTATCTTTCCCTTTCCAGAAGGGGCCGCCCGGATGCACCAGGAAGAACTGGAGCTCCGGGTTCCGCTTAAACAGCAATATGCCTGCGCTCGTTCGCATCCGCGTTTCCAGGTTGAAAGAAATAAAACACCGGCAGGGCCAGGAAGCCGATCCAGAAGAGGTAGGCGCCCATATGAAAACGTTCCTTCAGCCAACGGTGGGTAGAGGTATCATGAAAGTCGTTCCAGGTCAGGTAAAAGCCGGCTAGTCCGGCCAGGAAGAGCAAGGAAAGCAGGATCCGGTAGGGTGTCGGAGCCAGCCGGGTCCGGAGCCACTCCAGAAGCAGTAGGATCAGGAAGTAGAGCCCCGTTTCGAGCGCGGCTGTCTTCCACCAGGTCCGCAGGAACTGATACTCTTTATAAAGGAGGGAAATGCCCACACGGCCAATCAGGGAAGGCTTCTGCATGAGCCAGCCCGAAAGGCAGGCAAGTCCGAGCAGAAAAAGGGCCAGGATCCAGGTACGTCTCATCCGTTTTTGGAGCAAAATACCAAATCCTCAGCTCTGCTGGATGGGCTGATCCGAAGGCTGGTCAGGATCGCCGTCCACCTTGTTCTTTCCCCGCTGTGTTTCGGAAACCATATCGGTCAGATCACCCGCCGTTTCTTCACCGGGGGCCTTATCGATACCCTGGCGGTCGTGCGACTTCGAGGTGATGTCGTCCTTGAGGGGGTCGGTGATGCCTGCCTGTTCTTTGCGCTCGTCCATAGTTTTTGAGAACAAGCGCTAACAATTTCATGCCATCGTCAGGAAAGTTCCTGCTCGATATGACCGGTAAGCTGGGTCTCGTAATTCTGGATCCAGGCGGGGAGGGCGCCTTCGACGATCCGCCAATGGCCGTTCTCGGCTTTCTGCATGCGGAAGATGATGCGGTTGCCCCGGTCATCGGGTACATCAACATGGAATAGCTGGTTATCCGTTCCGGGCAACATGCGGAAATTGAATTCGCGTACGCGATCGCCTGTCTTGACAAGTTTGGTAAAGTGGATGTTTTTCACAAAATAGAGATTCATGTAGTCCGGTTTGCCGGGCTGATGCAAGCACCGTGCGCCTTATGCCTAAAGAAATCATAAGATTCGTGCCGAATTGTAGAACAACTGTATTTATTTGGTGCAGGATTTGTGAAAGATGACAAAACTCACGGTGCGCTTAGCTGATATCCTTAGCTTTGCCCATCGCTTTTAATCGCATTTATCGAACGAGTACTTTCATAATGGCTACACCCAAATTTCCCTCAGTCCAACAGTCTTTTCACGCAGAATTGAAGAAAAGGATCAACGCTTATTTCGAATCCACAGGCAAGTCTTTCTCCGGCAATGGCCGGCTCTATGCAAAGGCCCTCATCCTGCTGACGATCTTCTTTGCCCTGTACACCCACCTGGTGTTCTTCACGCCTTCAGCGATCATCGCCGTTGCCGAATGCATCCTCCTGGGCATTGCTGTGGCCGGTATCGGTTTCAACATTATGCACGATGGCGCCCATGGCTCCTTCAGCCGCTACAAGTGGGTGAACACTGCCGCAGCCTTCACGCTTAACCTGCTCGGCGGCAGTTCCTTCATGTGGAATATCAAGCACAACGTAATTCATCATGCCTATACGAATGTCGACGGTGTAGATGACGATATCGATATCCAGCCCTGGATGCGCATGAGCAGCACCCAGCCCAAACTCAAGATGCACCGGTACCAGCATATCTATTTCTGGTTCCTCTATTCGATGCTTTACATCCTTTGGGTCTTCGTGCTCGACTATCAAAAATATTTCAAGCAGCGGATCGGTGCGATGCCGCTGAAGAAGATGACCCTGAGCGACCACATCATCTTCTGGACATTTAAAATTCTCTTCCTCGTGATCTTCGTGGCGCTGCCGATCTACCTGCTGGGCTTCCTGCCCTGGCTGATCGGCTTCCTGACCTTTACGCTGGTCGCGGGTTTTGTACTCTCGATTGTATTCCAGCTGGCGCACACCGTGGAGCACACGCATTTCCCGGTGCCGCATGAAGAAACCGGCAAACTCGAAGACGAATGGGCGATCCACCAGTTGAAGACGACGGCAAATTTTGCCCCGAAAAACAAGCTTATCTCCTGGATGGTGGGCGGTTTGAACTTCCAGATCGAGCACCACCTGTTTCCGAAGATCTCGCACATCCACTATGCACAGATCCGGAAGATCATCAAGCAGGCTTGTGCGGAGTATGGCGTGCCCTACATCGAGTACCCGAAAATGAGCCAGGCCGTTGTTTCCCATGTGAGCTTTCTAAAGCAGATGGGGCGCGGATAAGAGGGCTAAGCTTAACAAATAAACTTTCGCTCTGCCGTTCAATTTTATAGGGCATTCGCCTATCTTCGTGCCGTTATTTTGAGCATAGCATTTGGTAAGTGTACAATTAATCTGCTAGTTTTTCTGCGTTAGTTAGTCCCTTTACTTTCTTGCCTCGCCTCAGATTTATTTAAACGATTTTTTTCAAAAAGAAAGTATGAACATTTACGTTTCCAACTTGAGCTTCAATGTGCAGGATGAAGATCTGCGCGAGTTTTTTGCAGAGTACGGTGAAGTGTCGTCTGCTAAAGTGATCACCGACAAATTCACTGGTAAGAGCCGTGGTTTCGGTTTCGTGGAAATGCCTGATAACGAGGCTGCCCAGAAAGCGATCGCCGAGCTCGACCAGGCTTCTGTAGAGAACCGCACCATCCGTGTGATGGAAGCTAAACCGAAAGAAGACAAACCGGCACGCACCGGCGGCGGCGGTGGATTCCGCGGCAACAACGGTGGTGGTGGTTATAACAATGGTGGTGGTTTCAAACCCCGCTACTAATAGAACCTCTTCGAATGAAAGCCCCCAGCCCTGCTGGGGGCTTTTTTGTTGGGCATGGTACAAACATTGCTTCGCTTAGGAAAAAACCATGCGCCATCTGATCATTGCCGCGCTCTTTGTTCCGGTATTCGCCTTCGCACAACAGGACTCCGTCCGCATCCCGAACGACAGCCTGATCGAGATCGTCCGGCCTGAGCAGCTCCAGGCGAAAACCGGGTCCACAGCAGAAGTGTACCAAATCAAACCCGCCGTGGACATCCCGCTGACCGTTGGAGCTACTGCCTGGACCTTATTCGGCTTCAGCAAGATCTACAGCAAGGACACTTCAACGCGTGCGCAGATCCTGGCACTGAATCCGCAGAACGTTGCCGGCTATAATCGTTTCGGAACAGACCTTTACTCCGAAAAAGCAGAAGACGCCTCCGACATGCTCTTCTATGGCTCGATGCCGCTGCCGCTCCTCCTGCTGCTCGACGGTAAGATCCGGCCCGACGCCGGCAAGATCGGGTTGATGTATCTCGAATCCATGGCCGTTACCGGCGTGCTCTATACCAGTGCCGCCTACATTAAAGACAAGTACCGCCCTTATGCCTACAATCCGGAGACGCCGATGGGTAAGCGGCAGTCGGGAGGCGGCAAGAATTCATTCTTCGCCGGCCACGTAGCACTGGTGGCAAATGCCAGTTTCTTCACCGCGAAAGTTTTTTCTGATTACCATCCCGAGTCCAGGGCACGCTGGGTGTTCTATTCCGTTGCGGGCCTGGCTACGGCCACAACCGGCTATCTCCGGATCCGGGGCGGACTGCATTTTCTCTCCGATGTGCTGATCGGTGCTTCGGTGGGTACGCTCAATGGCCTCCTCTTTCCCAAATGGCACCGGAACAAGGGCTCAGACCGTTTAACATTAATGCCATACTATGGCCAGGAAAAGGGCGTTGCACTAACGTGGACGTTCTGATAAATGGCATTGATTTTTCATACCAGTAAGAAATGAGGTTTTTGAACAATGAGGGCCAGACCGGTAAGAACTGATCCGGATCCTGTTGTTGAACGCCAATAAGCGGATGATATGAACTACGTGGACATAATACTTCTGGTGATCGTTGCCCTGGCCATGTGGGCCGGCTGGCGGCGCGGCTTTATCCTGGGCACCGTTAACCTCACGGTATGGCTGGGCAGCCTGTTCGCGGGTTTCGTCTTTTATCGTCCCGTAGGCGGCTGGTTGCAGAGTGTCTTCCCCGGACTGGGCATCTGGACCATGCCGCTTGGATTCGTTACTGTGATCATCATCGCTCGTATTCTTTTGGCCCTGGTATTTAACCTGGTGCTCCGGCGCACGCCGGAAGATGTTCACCGGCATACCACCAACCAGGCCTTCGGCATTTTACCGGGGCTGGTCAACGGAGTGATCTACGCGACGATCCTGGCGGCCGTGCTGATCTCGGTACCGCTCTCTCGCGACGTTTCCGAAAAAACCCAACAAAGCCTGCTCGCGAACAAGCTGGCCGTTAATGTGGGATGGCTTGATAGCAAGTTCGCGCCCATTTTCGATGAGGCGGTCAAACGATCCATTGCCGGCAACCATAATACGGTGAAGCCGGAATCGGATGAAACGGTCGAGCTGAATTTTACGGTAAAGAATGCGCATCCCCGACCCGACCTCGAAGCACAGATGCTGCAGCTGGTGAACGGGGAACGGCTGAAGCAAGGGTTGAAACCGGTGGTGTTCGATCCGCAGATGGTGCCTGTTGCACGGGCCCACTCCACTGATATGTTCCGAAGGGGCTACTTCTCCCATTATACGCCCGAAGGCAAGGATCCATTCGACCGGATGAAGTCCGGCGGGATCCGCTACATGGCAGCGGGAGAGAACCTTGCGCTTGGACAAACCCTCAAGATCTGTCACGAAGGCCTGATGAACTCACCCGGGCACCGTGCAAATATTCTCAATCCTTCTTATGGGCGGCTTGGCATCGGGATCATGGACGGTGGCAGTTACGGACTAATGATCTCGCAGGAGTTCCGCAATTAATCCGTTACTTCTGTGCCTGCAGGTAGCGAATGATGGCGAGGCGCACATCGGTGAGCACATGTCCTT
>CBHWDR010000072.1:0-9497 GCA_966112575.1 uncultured Chitinophagales bacterium | reverse complement strand
GAGGTCAACTCAGCCCTGTTGAGCCGCTCCCAGGTCTATATGCTGAAGCCCCTGGAAGGCGAAGACCTGGTGAAGCTGTTGCAGCAGGCGATGGAGCGCGATGCCTGGCTGAAGGAAAAGAACATCGAGCTGAAAGAAACCGAGGCCCTGCTCACCATCTCGGGTGGCGATGCCCGGAAGTTGCTCAACCTGTTTGAGCTGGTCGCCGATGCGCTCTCCGGCAAGAAGAAGATCGTGGTCACCGACGAGCAGGTGATGAAGATCGCGCAGCAACGTATTGCCCTTTACGACAAAACGGGCGAGCAGCATTATGATATCATCTCAGCCTTTATCAAGTCGATGCGCGGCTCGGACCCCAATGGCGCCATCTACTGGCTGGCGCGCATGATCGAGGGCGGCGAGGACGTCAAGTTCATCGCGCGGCGGATGGTGATCTTCGCTTCCGAAGACATCGGCAATGCCAATCCCACGGCCATCGTGCTGGCCAATGCCTGCTTCGATGCGGTAAACAAGATCGGCTATCCCGAATCGCGCATCATCCTGGCCCAGTGCGCTACCTACCTGGCCTCCTCGCACAAGAGCAACGCCTCCTACATGGCCATTGAAGAAGCCCTGGAGATCGTGCGCAAGGAAGGCGACCAGCCCGTGCCCCTCCATATCCGCAACGCCCCTACCGGACTGATGAAACGCATGAACTATGGAAAGGGCTATAAATACGCACACAGCTACGAGGGCAATTTCGCCGACCAGGAATTCCTGCCCGAAAAGCTGATCGGCACCACCTTCTACGACCCTGGACAGAACCCGAGGGAAGAAGAGCTGCGCAGGTTTTTGAAGAGTAAATGGGGAGAGAAATACGGGTACTGAGCGACCGTGTCCGCCATAGCTTCATCGAAGGCGGATCGCTGATCGCTGATGTGAGGATCGCTGATGTTATTTTGGGATTTCTGGATTGCGGGATTTTTCGATTTTTAAACCACGATCGATGAGCGTTTACTACTTTGCCTGTCTGTGCTTTCTATTTGTGACGAAATCTGAGGCGCAATGTTTTGCTAACTTTAAAGACAACTCGAGTCTTTCAAAATCTTTTGAAAGCCTGGCTAATGACAAGCAAATTATCTTTCGAGATCTAAGTCAACCTATTAAGATTTATGTGCTTCTTACTGTACAACCAGATGGCACCATTTCAAACGTGAAGTTGCGAGAACTAAAAGGTTTTCCAGTCAGCCTATCGGATCAGCAGGCAATCAGGGACCTGTTGAATCGATCCAATGGCAATTGGCTGCTATATGGTTGTGTCGGCCCCAAGGACTTATTTGTTGATTTCATCGTTTTTCCGAAAGGATGGACGTCCAAAGAAACTTCCGAGTTCAGCAGCAAGGTCGTTCAATCACAACTTGAGGACATCGAAGAAATGAAGCAACTATTGGAATTAAGTCATGGAAAGGTCTTTACCTACATATCTTTATTCGCCAAGTAATTTCGTAGGCTGGGAAGTGCGCAAAATCACCAAATCCCCCAATCCTGAAATCCCCAAATCCTTTTCATCCGTGATCCCGTAAATTCGGCGTACCAACAACGATTGATTCAAATACTTGCCGCACATGAAAAAAATCCTCCTTGCTCTTGGACTGATCTATAGCTGCACGGCCTTCTCCCAGACCATCATCCGCCGCGATGCGGAGATCGAAACGATGGTGAAAGAGATCTCGGCCGACAGTATGAAGGCCTACATCAACAAGATGGTCTCCTTCGGCACCCGAAACACCCTCAGCACTACAAAAGACCCGAAGCGTGGTATCGGCGCGGCCCGTAACTGGGTGGTGCAGAAGTTCAACGAGTTCGGACGCGGGGCCGGCGGCCGCATGACCGCTTTCGTAGATACCACAACCCTGCAGCCCGACGGGCGCCGTGTGGACAGCCTCACCAACCTCGGTAATGCCATGGCCATCCTCAAGGGCACGGACCCCAACGACGACCGCATCTATATCATCTCCGGCCACCTCGATTCCCGCGTGACCGACGTGATGAACCGCCGCTCCGATGCACCCGGCGCCAACGACGACGGCAGTGGCGTGGCCGCGGTGATCGAATGCGCCCGCGTGATGAGCAAGCGCTCCTTCCCGGCTACGATCATCTTTGTGGCAGTGAGCGGCGAAGAGCAAAGCCTGCTCGGCTCCACCTATATGGCCAATTCGGCCAAGGCGAAGAACTGGAATATCGATGCGGTGCTCAACAACGACATCATGGGTTCGAACAATTCCAATGAAACGAACATCATTGACAACACCCGCCTCCGTGTGTTTTCCGAAGGCATCTCGGTGCTCGACACCGGCCGTGTAGCCACCAACCTGCGCAACCTTGGCCTGGAGAACGATGGCCGCTCACGCCAGCTGGCCCGTTACGTCAAGGAGATCGGCGAACGCTACGTGGAGAACCTCGAGGTAGTGATGGTCTACCGGGCCGACCGCTTCCTCCGCGGCGGCGACCAGACGCCCTTCCTCCTCCGTGGTTATGCTGCTGTGCGCCTGACGGAGATGAACGAGAACTACAACCACCAGCACCAGGACCTCCGCACCGAGAAGGGCGTGGTGTACGGCGACCTTCCCGAATTCATGGACTTCGAATACCTCCGGAAGAATACGGGCGTCAACCTTGCCTCCCTTGCCAACCTGGCCAAGGCGCCGTCGGTACCGCAGGACGTGCGGATCGAAACCCGGAACCTGACCAACACGTCTACGCTCAACTGGAAGGCACCGAAAACCGGCAAGCCGGCAGGCTATTATGTACTCGTGCGGGAAACCACCAGCCCGGTATGGCAGAAGAAGATCTGGACCACATCCACCACGCTGACGCTTCCCTACTCTAAAGACAATTACTTCTATGCTGTTCAGTCGGTGAGCGAAACCGGTAACGAAAGCCTTGCGATCGTTCCCGCCGTTGGCCGTTAAATTTGCGGCCATGAACCTGGAGTGGCAATTAAAATCCTTCGACGAACTCTCGAATGGCCAGCTGTATGACCTGCTTAAATTGCGCAGCGAAGTATTTGTTGTGGAGCAAAACTGTGTGTTCCTGGATATGGACGACAAAGACCAGGAGAGTCATCACCTGCTCGGCTACCACCACGGGAAGCTGATCGCTTATACGCGCCTGCTCCCGGCCGGCCTCTCTTATGACGTCCCATCCATCGGGCGTGTGGTCACGTCGCCGGCGGCCCGCCGCTGCGGTGCAGGCAAAGTACTGATGACCGAGTCGATCCGTTGCTGCGGCATCCTGTTCGGCGAAACGCCGATCCGGATCGGCGCCCAGCTCTATCTCAAAAACTTTTATGAATCCTTCGGCTTCCACCAGGTCAGCGAGGTTTACCTCGAAGACGGCATCGAGCATATTTATATGCTGCGCGATCGATGATGCAATGATCGCTGATCGCTGATGCGATGATCGCTGATCTGTAGCGAAGGAGGTTATTGTTCCATATAATGAGGTGATGATCGCGTCATTGTCTCGTGATCGTGTGGTGATTGCAAGGTGAAGAAAAGGTGATGGTATCTATATAGTGTCCATATTGCGACCATATTGTTTACATAACGTGTACTAATTGGTTTCACTACCCCGGATACACGTAGAACTACGAAGGGGTGATTCGTATTTCCTCTTAATCTATCAACTTTTTTTACGATGGCCTTGCACAGCAATAATTAGCAGCCTACTTTAGCCCCGATATCCAATCCTTATTAAAACCAAAAACCAGTATCTATGAGAACAATTGTACCTGGCGTACGTACATGTGTGCTCATCTTCGTCCTCCTCGCTTCTATTTCCCGAACCTCGGCTCAATCCATTACTTCCGGCAACGGCAAACTCGAACTCGGCATCGGCGTGGGTCCCCTTTTCTTTTTGGGTGATCTCGGTGGTAACCAGGGCGAGGGTACCCGTTTTGTGAAAGATGTGAACATGCCGGTTGTGAAGATGGCCAAAGGTGTATTTGGAGCCGTTTATCCCACCGAGTGGCTCGGCTTCCGCGTTGCTGCCAACATTGGCCGATTCGAAGGTTACGACAGCCTGATCAAAGACAAAGGCGGTGATGAATATGCGCGCAAGCAGCGCAATCTCCAGTTCCGCTCCAAGCTCTTCGAAGCCTATGCGGCCATGGAATTCTATCCTACCGTTTTCTTCGAGCGTTACGATGGCCTGCAGGGCAAGCTTCGCCCCTATGGTGTGATCGGCGTGGGCATGTTCAAGTTCAACCCCCAGGGCAAATATTATGCGCCTGACGGACGTGCCACCTGGGTGGACCTTCGTCCCCTTCACCTCGAAGGACAGGGCATGGCAGAATATCCCGACCGCAAGGAATACAGCCTCACTTCACTCGAGATCCCCATTGGCGGCGGTGTGAAGTATTACCTGAAAGAAAACTTCTACGTGGGCATCGAGCTGATGCACCGCAAATCGTTCACCGATTACGTGGATGACGTGAGCACTTCCTATATCGACAACAACCTGTTCGCCCAGTACCTGACACCCGAGCAGGCAGCGATGGCCAACCAGCTGTACTTCCGTGAGAACTATGTTCCTTACGGCTCTACATCCCGTGTTCCGGCCAACGGCGAACAGCGCGGCAACCCCAAGCAGAACGACTCGTTCTTCTCCACCATCCTCCGTCTCGGATGGCGCCTGAACGACTCGAACTCGCCCAACGGTCGTGCGCTCCGTCAGCTGCGTTGCCCATCGTACTATTGATGAATGATGAGTGATGAGTGATCAGATCAGAGATCATCAGATCAGCGATCAGCGATAAGTATTTAACCCAATCCGTCGAATATGAAACTCCAAGTAACCCTTTCTGCCATGATGCTGCTGGCTACGCTGGCAGGAAAAGCGCAGACCGCAAGCATCGGCCTTGATGAAGGAACGCGTGCGGAGGCTCCTGTAAAGGAAGAAACGGCCAAAAAATTCGAAGCGCAGAAAAAAGTGGTCAACCTCTACTCCCGCAAGGAGAAAGGCACCCTGCTCGTCACCTCTCACCGTCCGCAAGAAGTACAGCTGTACATCTTCGACGTGGAGGGCACGATCCTGTACAAGACCACGCTGCGTAAAAATGAAAAGACCAGAATCAATGAGCTGGCCAAAGGCACCTACTCCTACACCATCTTCGACAAGGATGTTTCCGTAGAGCAGGGCACCCTGGCCATCAAATAAGATCTTTCCAATAAGCGGCGGAACGAGCTTAATAAAATTCAATACCTGGTTGATGAAACCTAATCCGTTCCCTATAGTACGCTACCCAATTTTATTAAACACTCCTCCGCCTCCTTATTGGATCTTCTTCAAAAGCCTTCCCTTCACCGGAAGGCTTTTTCAATTTTATAGGCTTTGAGCAGACCTCACCCCCAACCCCTCTCCAAAGGAGAGGGGAGTATGATTAAGGACAACTTCGCGAACGCTGCAAACCCGCAAACACCGCGAACTGCCCTACTCGTAAAAAAAGAGTATATTTAGTAACGACCCCGCGAAATCTGTTCCAGCCCTGGAGGACCGGGAATGCTCCGGAAAACCCATAAAAAAGTACGGGGCGTGATGCCGAAAAGCCAAAGAGTAGGCAAAACCAAAACTCTTCTCATGGAACAGATGAATCTTCACAAACAGAAGCTCTATGCATTGATCATCGCCGGCGTGGCTCTTGTTGCGCTGATGCTTCCCTGGCTATCCGTTAATGTTTTCGGCGCCTCTTCCTCGGTGAATGGATTCCGAAGCTGGGGGATCCTGTTGCTCGTTGGAATCGGAGGCATTGCAGCCCTTTGCTTTACCGGCGACAGACAACAAGGTTTCCTGCCCGAACAACGCAATCTCGTGCTTGGCGCCTTCGGTGCCATTGCCCTCGGCGCCCTCCTCTTCCTGCTGCGCAAGAATTCTATTTCAGGCGGAATGTTCTCGGATATGGTGAGCACCGGCATCGGACTCTGGCTCTGTCTCATCGCCGGCCTCGTTGGGCTGGGCATCACCTTGGGCTTCATCAAGATTGGCGCCAGCGGCACGTCGAAGCCTTGATTCAGCTCGCTTCGCTCGCTTTCCTTTTAACCACCAAGCCACGAAGAACACGAAGCAGCACGAATGCTTTGCGCGCAGAGGCGCAGAGGACGCAGAGGTATTTGAACACAAACAGGAATTGTTACCTCCCTATTGACCTTGTCGCAACTGTTGAACTCTTGAACTTTTGAACCTTTGAACCTGCTCGCGAACGTTGCAATCTCTTTGTGCCCTTTCGTGCCTATTGGTGTCTTGGTGGTTCAAAAGAAAAGTCGCCGTACAGGCGACCTTTTGACTTTTGACTTTTGACTTACTTCAGCTCTTCCTTCAGGAACCTTGCCGTATGGCTTTCCTTAACGGCGATCAGCTTCTCCGGCGTGCCTTCGAAGAGGATCTTGCCTCCTCCCCCACCGCCTTCCGGCCCGAGGTCGATGATGTGGTCGGCCACTTTGATCACGTCCATATTGTGCTCGATCACCAGCACCGAGTTGCCCCGGTCGACGAGCTTGTTCAGCACTTCCAGCAGGTGGTGGATATCCTCAAAATGCAGGCCCGTCGTGGGCTCATCGAGGATATAGAAGGTCTTTCCGGTATCGCGCTTGGCCAGCTCCGTAGCCAGCTTCACCCGCTGGGCCTCGCCACCGCTGAGGGTTACGGCCGACTGTCCGAGGGTGATATAGCCCAGGCCTACGTCTTCGAGCACCTTGATCTTGCGATAGAGGAAGGGAATGGCTTCGAAGAATTTCACCGCTTCCTCCACGGTCATGTCGAGCACATCGGCGATCGACTTGCCCTTGTAGCGGATCTCGAGGGTCTCGCGGTTGTAGCGCTTGCCGTTGCACTTCTCGCAATGCACATACACATCCGGCAGGAAGTTCATCTCGATCGTGCGTAGGCCGGAACCTTCGCATACTTCGCAACGCCCGCTCTTTACATTGAAGGAGAAGCGACCGGCATTGTAGCCGCGGATCTTTGCTTCCGGGATCGAGGCGAAGAGCGTGCGGATCTCGGTGAAGAAACCGCAATAGGTGGCCGGGTTGGAACGCGGCGTTCGCCCGATGGGACTCTGGTCGATCTCGATCACCTTGTCGATCTGTTCCAGTCCGGCAATGCTCTTGTATTCGAGCGGGTTGGTCTTTGAGTTATAGCAATGCTGCGACAGCAAGGGGTAAAGCGTTTCGTTGATGAGGGTCGACTTGCCGCTGCCGCTCACACCGGTCACGACGATCATCTTGCCCAGGGGAAACTTCACCGACACATTGCGGAGGTTGTTGCCGTTGGCGCCCTTGATGTCGATCGTTTTGCCATTGCCCTTGCGGCGCTCCTTCGGGACCTCGATATTCCGCTCGCCGTTGAGAAAATGAGCGGTCAGCGTGTCCTGCTTCAGCACCTCGGAAGGCTTGCCCTGGGCCATGATGCGGCCACCATGGAAACCGGCCTTGGGGCCTACGTCGATGAGGTGGTCGGCGGCCAGCATGATGTCCTTATCGTGCTCCACCACGATCACCGAGTTGCCGATATCGCGGAGGTTCTGCAGGGCGGTAATCAGGCGATGGTTGTCGCGCTGGTGCAGCCCGATCGAAGGCTCGTCGAGCACGTAGGTGATACCCTGCAGCTGCGAACCGATCTGGGTGGCCAGTCTGATGCGCTGCGACTCGCCGCCACTGAGCGTGCGGGTGGGCCGGTTGAGCGTGAGGTAGGTCAGTCCCACGTCGAGCAGGAACTGCAGGCGCTCGCGGATCTCTTTCACGATCTCGCGGCCGATGAGCTTCTGCTTACCGCTGAACCGGGATTCAATGTCCTGGAACCAGCCATGCAACTGCACGAGATCGAGGTTGCTCAGCTCCGCGATGTTCTTTTCATCGACCTTGAACCAAAGGCTTTCCTTCTTCAGGCGGGCGCCATCGCAGGTCTTGCAGGTGGTCAGCTGCATGAAGGCTTCGGCCCAGCGCTGAATGGCTTCGGAGGTGGAGGTCGCGAACCAGCGTTTCACCTGGTTCACCACGCCTTCGAATTCGCCGGTATAGGTTTCGGTGAGCTGCTCGTCGTCGAACTGCAGCTCCTCTCCCGTTACGCCGTCTTCCTTTCCGTAGAGGATCACGTTGAGCGCCTTTTGCGGCAGGTCTTCGATCGGCTTGTCGAGGCTGAACTTGTATTTCCTGGAAAGCGTCTGCACCTGGCGGAAGGCATAGGCCTCGCGTTCGCCACCCAGGGGAGCGATACCGCCTTCATTGATGCTGAGCGATTGATCGGGGATAATGGATTCCATATCCACCGTGTAGACCTGTCCCAGTCCCTTGCAGGTAGGACAGGCTCCGTACGGTGAGTTGAAGGAAAAGGAATTAGGCGAAGGCTCTTCGTACGAGATGCCGGTGTCTTCGCACATCAGCTGCCGCGAATACGCCGCTTCGCCGGTCTTGCCCTTCGCGTCTTCAAAGGCCACGAACATCAGGTCCTTGCCGAGCTTCAGCGATTGCTGCACGCTTTGCGAGATCCGGGTGCGCAGGTCCTTTTCCACTTTCAGGCGGTCGACCACCAGCTCGATGTCGTGGATCTTATACCGGTCGACCTGCATCTTCGGGGCGAGGTCCTTGATCTCCCCGTCGACCCGCACTTTCAGAAATCCTTTCTTGCGCACTTCCTCGAAGAGCTCGCGGTAGTGGCCCTTGCGGCCGCGCACCAGCGGTGCGAGGAGGCTGATCTTCATCCCGTCGAAGCGCTTGTAAATATTATTCACGATCTCATCTTCGCTCCAGCGCACCATCTTCTTGCCCGTGTTGTAGGAATAGGCTTCGCTGGCCCTGGCATAGAGCAGGCGGAGGAAATCATATACTTCGGTAACCGTGCCTACGGTGGAACGCGGGTTCTTGTTGGTGGTCTTCTGCTCGATAGAGATCACGGGTGAAAGGCCGGTGATCTTCTCCACGTCGGGGCGCTCCATCTCGCCGATGAACTGCCGGGCATAGGCGCCAAAGGTTTCCATGTAGCGCCGCTGGCCTTCGGCGAAAATGGTGTCGAAAGCCAGCGATGATTTACCGCTGCCGCTGATGCCGGTGATCACCACCAGCTGATTCTTCGGGATCGAAATATCAATGTTCTTCAGGTTGTGCTCTTTCGCACCGAAAACTTCGATGTATTCTTCCGTATGCCCGTTCGTAGGAACCGCGTCTTTTTTCATATGAATTTTCCGGTTGCGAAGATAAGCCCGGGGGGAATTTTGCTAAAAAATTTAACAAAGCGCGGAAAATCTCCAGCAAAAAGGGGCTCGATCCATTTTTGGCACAGTATTCCGTAAGTAGGTCCAAAATCGATCCCAAGTCAAAAACGCTAACGTATGAAAAACACCTTTTTCCTCTTCGTCGCTGCCCTCTTGTTCAGCGTGGCCGCCAGTGCTCAGTCTACTGTAGACTCGATCAACGCCAAGTATAAGATGCTTCCCATGCCGGAAGCCCTGACCCCCGAAAAAGCAT
>CBHWDR010000071.1:0-9536 GCA_966112575.1 uncultured Chitinophagales bacterium | reverse complement strand
TAGCCTTCGGGAAGGTCGATGCGGGGGGAGATGATATCGTCGAGACAAATGGTCTTGTGGCAGTTGGAGCAAACGAAATGCACATGGTCGTCGTGGTGATGGCCTTCCTCGCAATCTTTGCAGAGGGCGTAGCGGACCGAATTGTCTGCGGTTGGAATCGCATGGATGATGCCTTTCTCCACGAAGGTCTGCAGGGTGCGGTAGACGGTTACGCGGTCGAATTTCTCGCCGGCCTTGGATTCGATATCGCCATGTGCGAGCGCGTCACCTGCGGTGAGAAAAAGCGAGAGGATCTTTTTGCGGCTGTCGGTTACGCTGAGGTGCCTGCGCCGCAGGATATCGTTTAATCTGGTGTTGATCTGCTTCTGTTCGGCGGTGTTCATAGCTATTCCTTCAGTAAGGTTTTGATGCGTTCCTGCATCTCGTTCACCTCGGAGGGCTTGATGCCATCGTAGATATGCACCACCTCCCCTTTCCGGTTCACTAAAGCTATGAATTGTGTATGTAAAAAATCATCATCGATGTTCGTGACGTAGTTCTGGGGGTCATCCAGGCGGAAGGAATGGCGGGCGGCCGAATACAGCGAATCCTTGCGGCCGGTGAGGAAGACCCATTTCTTCCCGTCCACGCCAAGGCTGTCGGCGTAGCGCTTCAGCTGGGCCACCGAATCCCGCTTCGGATCAGAGGTAAAGGAGTAAAGCACCACACCCGGCTCATTCTTCACCTGGTCGTAAACCGATTTCAGGTTGTTGTTCATCTTCGGACAAACGGTGTTGCAGGTGGTAAAGAAGAAGTTCACTACGGCGATCTTGCCCTTCAGGTCCTTCTCGGTCACGTAATTACTATCCTGGTTCAGGAAGGCAAAAGGCTGCACGGTGCCGATCGGCGGTACCTTCGGCCGGCCGAATTCCGGAATGGCCTTCGTGAGGCCGAAATAGAAGGCGAATACCAGCACAATGAAAAACCCGCTGAGGATGACTTGCTTCTTGGACATAGCGCTGCAAAGCTACGCGAGGAAAAAACAAATCCGGGTTAAAGGCCGGATCGGTCGCTTCGCTCCCGGGTTTTGAACCACCAAGGCACGAAAAACAGGAAGGAGCATGAAATTTTTCGCGCAGAGGCGCGGAGGACGCAGAGCTTAGCTTATTCTCTATTTATGTCTTCTGGTCTTAGGTCTTTATTGTACCTAATAGAGACAGAAAAATACCTTCTCTTCCTGTCTCTGTGCCTCCGTGTCCCAAGCCTTTGTGCTGCTTCGTGCTGATTGGGGTCTTCGTGGTTTAAAAAACGAGCGAAGCGAGTGTCTCTTAGTCTCTCCTTTTACTCCTGCCTTCTCTTAGCCTCTAGCTCACCTTGGGATGCGTCAGCTTCTCCATTTCGCCCTGCACGAAGAGCATGAGCTCCGAGATGTGATCGGGGGTGAAGGAGAACTTCAGACCGGCGGCGGCATACAGTTCCGGCAGCGTGCGCGTGCCGCCGAGGCTGAGGGCATTGATATAATTCCTGATGGCCTCGTCCTTGTTTTCCTTGTACTGCTTCCAGAGACCGATGGCACCCAGCTGCGCGATGCCGTATTCGATGTAATAGAAGGGCACCTCGTAGAGATGAAGCTGCCGCTGCCAGGAGAACTTGCGGTATTCTTCCAGGCCGGTGACGTCGATGGCGATGGAGGTATAGTCGTTCATGATGCGGCGCCAGTTCTCGGCCCGCTCCTCCGGGGTATGGTTGGGGTTCTCATAGATCCAGTGCTGGAAGCGGTCGATCGTGGCGATCCAGGGGAAGATGGTGATCACGCGCTCCAGCTGATGCTGCTTGGCGCGAACCAGGTCTTCTTCATTGTCGAAGTACACATCCCAATAATCCATCGAGAAGAGCTCCATGGTCATGGAGGCTACCTCGGCGATCTCCATCGGGTACTCCTTAAAAGCCGTAAGCTCCAAGGGATGCGCGAGGAAGGAATGAATGGCATGACCGCCCTCATGTACCATGGTGGTCACATCGCCCATCTGCCCGGCAGCATTCATGAAAATAAAGGGTGCGCCGGTTTCCGGTAGCGGACAGTTGTACCCACCCGGGGCCTTGCCCTTGCGGGAGTCGAGATCCAGTCGGCCCATCTCCTTCATCTTCACCAGGCAGTCGGCGAAGAAGGGATTCAGGCGGCGGAAGCATTCGATCGTCTTGTTCACCAGCTCGTCGCCGGTTGCAAAAGGCGTCAGCGGCTTCACGCCGGCGGGCTCGGCATCGATATCCCAGGGACGAAGCGCATCAAGGCCCAGCTTCTGGCGCTTGCGGTCGTAAATGAAGTCCACCAGCGGCAGCACGCCGGCCTTTACGGCCTCGTGAAACTGGAAGCAGTCTTCCTTGGTATAGTCGAACCGGCCGAGGTCAGCGAACTTGTAATCGCGGTAATTGGGGAATCCGGCATTGCGGGCCACCTGGTCGCGTTTGGCCACCAGCTTGCTGAAGAGCTCGTTGAGCTGGTCACGGTCCTGCATCCGGCGTTCCTGCACTTTGTAATAGACCTCCTTCCGCAGTTCGCGGTCGGGGCTTTCGAGGAACTTGGCCGCCTGTTGCAGCGTATATTCCTGACCATTGATCTCCACGCTCATCTTGCCCGAGATCACCCCGTATTGCTGGGCCATCACCGAGATTTCCGACTGCAGCGGAACGTTTTCTTCGCGAAAGAGCTCGATGCTCTTCTTCACATTGCGGAGGTAAACCTCGTAGGCTTCATCGTTCAACTCACCGAGGAATGGGTTCTCCACCAGCTTGCGATTCAGCTTATCCATGTAGGGCGTGAGCTTTGGCTGGATCTCCATCACGAAGAACGTGAAGGCATCTTCCAGGGCTTTGTTCTCCGTATCGCAGGTCATGCGGATCTGCCGCCAGGCGGCATCTTCGCCAACAATGGCTTCGAGCTCGCTCAGGTCGCGGAGCCACTGTTCGAGGGCAGCGCGCGAGCCGAGCTCGCGGTCCACCAGGTCCTTGAAAAAAGGCTCCAGGGTGGGCCAGTCGGTAACGGTAAAGCCTTCGGGGAGAAAACGGCGGGGGATGCTATGGATCTCTGCGGTCATGGTTGTGAATTGTGAATGGTGAAAAAGGTGAGACGTGAGACGTGAGATGTGAAACGGTGCAACCGGTCTCACGTCTCACATCTCACGTCTCACAAGCGTAATCTGCTTACAAATCTTATTCCCCGTCCTTCTTCTTGCGGGTGCGCTTCGGCTTGGCTTCGCCTTCAGCGCCTTCCTCTCCGGCAGCTTCTTCAGCGGCAGGAGCAGCTTTGGCACGGGTCTTTTTAGGCTTCGGTGCTTCTTCGCCCTCCGCGGCTTCGGCAGTTGCCGCCTTTGCCTTGGCTTTGGCCTTGGGCTTGGCAGCTGCTTCTTCAGCAGGTGCATCAGCTTCTACAGCCTCTTCGGTTTCTTCTTCGTCTTCGTCAGGACGGGGCGTGAAGTCCACCTCATTCTGGGTAAGCACTTCATACCACTTCACCATTTTCTTCAGATCCGAGCTGTAGACGCGCTCGAAATCCATGTCGGGGTAAGTCGCCTCGAAATAGGTTTTCAGCGCCTTGCTGTCCTTTACGTCGGGAAGGGCCGTGCCCGAAGTCTTCATAGCCGTGAATACGTCGCCCAGCGAAACATTATCACGAACGGTATATATTTCAATGCTCTCGAGGTGCGAGAGGTTGTGTACGCGCGAGGAGATAAATTTCGTGCTCTTGTCATCCAGTGACCGCACGATGGCGCCATCGGCCTTGCTGCTCAGCACTTCATATAAGCCGGGCAGACCCGTTACGGCTACTATTCGATTGTACTCCATAATCAGAAATTTAAGGGAGCAAATATAGGTATCACGGATTAGTTTGGATGAGATGGATTTCACGGAGGCAGGGAATTCTGCATCCCGTCGGGGGTTGGCAGTGGACGGTGAACGGTCAACGGTCAACGGTTGTCCTCCCGATTTTCACCTTAATTAACCTCACGTGCCTTTTTATAGGCATGCTTTTTAGTCCCTTTGCAGTTTGATTTCAACTTGTGTGACCTATGGCCAGATTGGTACTCCTGATCGGATTTGCTCTTTTCCTTGCTCTTGATTCTTCTGCACAAGGCCGGACCCTTACCGGTACTTTAGTGGATGGGACCGCTAAGCGACCACTCGTGGGCGCCAGTGTCCAGCTCCGCTCCCTCACCGACTCTTCACTCCAGCGCACGCTCACTGACTCAGCCGGCAGCTTCACGTTCACGAACCTGCGCCGGGACTCGTTCCAGCTGAATATCTCCTATGTGGGCTATAACCCGATCGCACGGCGGGTCAGCCTCGATACCTCCGATCTGACGATCGACATCGCTGCCGCTACCAGCACTTCAGCCGACCTCGAGACCGTGGTCATCCGCACCGCGGTAACGCCGGTGACCCAAAAAGGCGACACGCTCCAGGTGAATGCCTCGCAGTTCAAGGTTAACCCCGATGCTTCCAGTGAAGATCTCGTGCGCAAAGTGCCGGGCATCACCATTGAGAACGGGCAGGTAAAGGCCCAGGGTGAGAATGTACAGCGCGTGACCATCGACGGGCGCGAGCTCTTCGGCGATGATGCCACCGCGGCCCTCCGCAACCTGCCGGCCGAGGTAGTGGACAAGATCCAGATCTTCGACCGCCTCAGCGACCAGGCCCAGTTCACCGGCTTCGACGACGGCAGCGCCACCAAATCCATCAATATCGTGACCAAGGCCAGCATGCGCAACGGCCAGTTCGGGCGCATCTTCGCCGGCTACGGCACCGATGAGCGCTACCAGGCCGGGGGCAATACCACCTTCCTCAAGGGCGACCGGCGCCTTTCGCTGGTCGGTAATTTCAACAACATTAACCAGCAGAACTTTTCGCAGCAGGACCTCCTTGGTGTTACTTCCAATGCCCAGCGCGGTGGCGGTGGTGGCGGACCGAGGGGTGGCGGCGGCAACCCCCGCGGCGGATCGGGTAATCGCGGTCCTTCGGGCGCCGGGGGCAACCAGGGCGGAGGCAATTTCGGCGGCTTTGGCAACAACGGCAACTTCCTCGTAGGGCAGCAGGCCGGTATCAACCGCACCAATGCCTTCGGCATCAACTACACCGACCTCTTCGGCAAAAAGAAGAACCTGACCCTCACCGGCTCTTACTTCTTCAACGATACACGCAACACCACCAACGAGATCGCGGCCAACCAGTATTTCGCCGGCACGATCGCGCAGAGTTACGATTCCACGCGCTCCACCGCCGACAACCGGAACCACCGCGTCAATGCCCGCATCGAATGGCGGATCGACTCGGCCAACCAGCTGACCATCACGCCCAACATGAGCTGGCAGAGCAACCAGCGCGAAAGCAGCACCGGCCGCCTCTCGGTCTTTCAGCCCGGTCGCGCCCAGGTGCAGAACTTCAACCGCAACCTTACCACCAGCGACCGCAACGGCAATAACCTGAACAACACGATCCTCTTCCGCCATGCCTTCCCCAAGCGCGGCCGGACGATCTCGATCAACCTGAATACCTCGTACAATAAGCGCGAAGGCGAAAGCTACGTGACCACCTTCCAGCGCCTGACCGACTCGATCGGAAATTTCTCCGACTCGAGCTCCAACCGCCTTTCCAACCAGGACAATGATGGACACCAGATCAATACGAACCTGGTATACACCGAGCCCCTGGGCACCAACAGCCAGCTGCAGCTGAACTACAACCCCAGCTGGTCGCGCAGCAATTCGGAGCAACTGGTCTATGGCCAGCAAGGCAACAGCGAATACACGAAGTTCCTCGACTCGCTTTCGAATACTTTCCGCAATCGCACCGATGCCCAGAATGCCGGTGTTTCCTATCGTTACGGCAACCGTGACAAACAGGTTTCTTTCGGCGCCAACTACCAGCAGACCACGCTGAAGTCGGACCAGAGCTTCCCCCGCAAGCTGAACGTGAACAAGACCTTCAGCAACGTGCTGCCCAATGCGATGATCCGCTGGGGCTTCTCGCCGCGGAGCAATCTCCGCCTCATGTACCGTACCAATGTGAACCAGCCTTCGGTGACCCAGCTGCAGAACGTGATCGACATTACCAACGCGCCCGTATACACCGCGGGCAACCCCGACCTGAACCAGCAGTACACGCATATCTTCAGCACGCGCTACACCTTCACCAATACACAGAAAGGTTTGCTCTTCGTAGCGAATGTGTTCTGGCAGAAGGCCAATGACTACGTCGCCAATGCCACCTTCACACCGGTAAATGACTCCCTGGTGGGCAATGGGGTAGTCCTGCGCCCCGGCGATGTGCTGACCAAGCCGGTAAATTTGGATGGCTACCAGAGCCTGCGCACCTTCCTCACCTTCGCGGTGCCCGTGAAGCTGATCAAGTCGAACCTGAACCTCAACGGCGGTGTTACCTTCTCGAAGCTTCCCGGCCTGATCAACTATGTTTCGAACGAAACAAAGAACACGACTTACACGGCCGGCCTGGTGGTGGCGAGCAATGTGAGCCAGTACGTGGACTTTACCGTGTCATACACGGCTAATTTCAATGACGTTAGCAATGCCATCCAGCCTTCGCTCAACAACAATTATTTCCAGCATGTGGCAGGCCTTACCCTGAACCTGCTGTCCAAGAACGGCTGGTTCCTGCAAAACGATGTGAACAACCAGTATTACAGCGGGCTCAGTGCCGGCTTCAACCAGAGTTATACCCTCTGGAATGCCAGCCTGGGCAAGAAGTTCCTGAAGAACCAGCGGGGCGAATTGAAGCTGGGCGTCTTCGACCTGCTGGGCCAGAACCAGAGCATCCAGCGGAACGTGACGGAAACCTATATCGAAGATGTGCAGAACCAGGTGCTCCAGCGCTATTTCATGCTCACCTTCACCTACAGCCTGCGCAATTTCGGTACGGCGGCATCAAGAGGTGGGGGCTTCGGCAACGGGGGAAGCGGTAACCGGGGAGGCGGACGATAAGGAACGCAGATCTTGATGATTAATATGATTTCGCAGATAGCCCCCTCTCATGGGGGCTTTTTATTGGAACGTATCAGGAGATCTCCGCCAATACCTTCTCGATCCTCGCCTTCAGCGTTTCGTAATCGGTAAATCCGCTCGACAGGAGATAGAATTTTGAATCGCTTACCTGCATCAGCACGGCGGGAAAGCCGCTCACCTGGAGCTGCTTCACGAGCGCGAATTCATAGTAGGCTTTCTCGCGGTATTCTTCGCTGGCCAGTTTGGTATAGAAGTCGTCTTCAGGTATGCCGTATTCGATCAGCAGGTGGCGGTAAGCTTCATTGTCGGTGAGGTCGCGGCCTTCATAGTTGAGCGCGTACTGGAGGTCACCGGCCATCGCTACGGCCCGCTCGGGGAAATATTCCTTGAAGATGCAGAGCGCGATGGCCGGCTTCGTGGAATCCGGGTACCAGTCGGTGTCATCGGGATGGAAGACATGCCAGAGAAAATCCGCTCCGAAGGTGATGCCCGTTAATTCTTCCACACGCTTGTAGGCCGTCTGCACATATTTCGCCATGGGTGCGAAATGCGTCGGCTCTTCAGGCATGATCATCCCGCCCGAAAGCACGTCGAAGAAGATCCGGTCCTTGTATTCTTCCGCTATTTTTTTGATCACCGGGCTGAAGCCATAGCACCAGCCGCAATAGGCGTCATAGCAGTAATAGATCGTTGGGGGCATTACACAAATTTTGACTAATTACACGAATTAAAAAGGTTCGGCCATCACTTACCTGCACCCAGGGCTTTCTTGATGAACCCTGCTACCTTTTGGATCGCCTCATTTGCTTCCGGGTGCGCGGCGGCCCAGACGCCGCCAAGGTGGTCTTTACCCTTGAGATCGAGGGTCTCGACGCGTACACCTTGTGCAGCAAGCTTCTGGCCGTAAGCCTGGCCCTGGGCTTTAAGCTCATCTTTCTCGGAAGTGATGATCAGGGTCGAAGGGAAAAAACCGAGCCGGGAGGCCAAAGCCGGTGATGCCAGCGAATCAGTGGCCGCATGCCCATTGAGGTACCAGCCGGTGACCAGTTGGTAGAGTGGGTTGTCCGTCTTCCTCAGGTCCACTGCGGGGTTGACCAGCACCACTGCCTTTGGAACAAACGCTTTCTGCAACCTTACCAATAGCGATACAGCGAGCAAGCCGCCACCGCTGTCGCCCAGGACAATAATATTTCCGGACGTGCTTCCCAAATCGGTGGCATGCGTTCGCATCCAGTCGAGTGCCGCGATACAATTTTCCAGCCCGGCCGGGTAAGGCGCCTCCGGGGGTTTGCGGTAATCGAGCGCTACCACCACGGCATCTGTTCGATTGGCGAGCACGCGCGAAATATTGTCATGGGTTTCGAGGTCGCCGGCCACGAGTGCACCCCCATGTATGTTCAGCAGGATACCCCTGACCTCGCCGTTGGGATAGTACACACGGATAGGGATCGAATCGCTCCCGGATACGATCATCCGGTTCTCGATGCGGCCCACTTCTTCCGGCTTGATGCCGAAGCCGGCAATCTCACCGGCGATCAGCTCACGGATCTGGGCGGCTGTCGGCGCCTGCGCGTTGCCCACAAAGGCAGAGAACAGCGCGAGGAGGATACCATAAAATTTCTTCATCACATTTCGTTTTATTTATTCCTTCCCCTCTACATTCCTTGTTCTTTATTTTTTTATTCTTTATTTCTAATGCGCCTCGAGCCAGTTCTCGCCCGATCCCACCTCCGCGATCACGGGAACGCCGTTGGGCAGGGTCATGGCCGATTGCATGCAGTCGAGGATCACCGGCTTCAGGGCCTCGACCTCTTCCTTCAGCGCATCGAAGACCAGTTCGTCATGCACTTGGAGGATCATCTTCGACCGGAAGCCTTTTTCCTTCAGGGCCTGGTGCACTTTCACCATGGCCAGCTTGATCATATCGGCCGCCGTGCCCTGGATGGGTGAGTTGATGGCGTTGCGCTCGGCATAGCCGCGCACCGTGAAGTTCGAAGAGTTGATATCGCGCAGCCAGCGCTTGCGACCCATCACGGTTTCCACGTAACCCTGCTCCCTGGCTCGGTTGATCATATCGTCCATGTACTGCGTGATGCCCGCGAACTCTTTTTTGTAGTTGTCGATGATCGTCTTCGCCTCCGCGCGGCTGATGCCCAGGTTCTCGGCCAGGCCAAATGCGCCCTGCCCGTAGATGATGCCGAAGTTGACGCTCTTGGCTTTGCGGCGCATGTCCTTGGTCACGGCCTCTTCTTCCACGCCGTAGACCTTTGCCGCCGTTGCCGTATGCACATCCTTGCCAGTGCGGAAGGCCTCACACATCACGGCATCGCCCGAGATGGCGGCCACGATGCGCAGCTCGATCTGTGAATAATCGGCCGACACGAGCACATGGTGTTCATCCCTTGGAATAAAGGCCTTACGGATCTCGCGGCCCCGGTCGGTGCGGATGGGGATGTTCTGAAGGTTAGGGTTATTGCTCGATAGACGCCCGGTGACGGCAATGGCCTGCCCGTAATTGGTATGCACGCGGCCGGTCTTTGCATT
>CBHWDR010000070.1:0-9656 GCA_966112575.1 uncultured Chitinophagales bacterium | reverse complement strand
TTGAGATTTCTTTATTTCTTGATCTGGTGATTGCAGAACATATCAAGAAATCACCAAATCTCAAAATCAAGAAATCAGAGATCAGAGATCTTCCACAAATCCCACCGCAACAGTATTGTTGGAGAACTCATCGATCAGGATGAAGGCCCCGTTTGCGGGATTGGAAGCATAGGGATCGGCGAAGATGGGTTTGGCGGTTTTGATCGACACGCGGCCGATATCATTGAGCGCGAACTGTTCCGCGCCTTCGGCCTGTTCCATGGTCTGGATGTCGAGGCGGTTCAGGAGCGAAAGAACCTTGGCCTTCACCAACTGTCCCCCATGCTGCAACAGGAGGGTTTTGCCGGCCCGCAACGCAGTTTCATCCATCCAGTTGATCGTCGCCTCGAACTGGGCCCGAACCGGGTAGGCTTCCGATCGTGCCACGATCATATTGCCCCGGCTCACATCCACGTCTTCATTCAGCTCAATGCTCACACTGTCGCCTGCGTGAGCTTCGGCCAGCTGCTCTTCCGCGCGCTGGATCGACCGGATCGTGGCTTCTTTCGTGGAGGGCAGTACGGTTACCGTATCGCCCAGTTTGAGCACCCCACTCGACAGTTTACCGGCATAGCCCCGATAATCATGGTGGGTTTCGGAAAGCGGGCGGATCACGAACTGCACGGGGAAGCGCGCGGGCTTGGATTCGTTGCCGGCACGCACCGGAAGCGCTTCCAGGTAATCGAGCAGGGTACCATCCTTATACCAGGGCATCCGGGCAGAGGGCTGCACCACGTTGTCGCCACCCTTGGCCGCGATTGGAATGAATTGCAGCGCTCCCTCGAAACCGATCTTCTCCGCCAGTGCCTGAACCTCTTTGGAGATAGAATAAAAAACCGATTCATCGAAGTCGACAAGGTCCATCTTGTTCACACAGACAAAAACGGTCGGGATCCGCAGGAGCGAAGAGATGAACAGGTGGCGGCGGGTCTGCTCGATCACGCCGTTGCGCGCATCGATCAGCACGATGGATGCCTGGGCGGTGGAGGCGCCCGTGATCATGTTGCGGGTATATTCGATATGTCCGGGCGTATCCGCAATGATGTACTTTCGGTTGCGCGTGGCGAAATAGATATGCGCCACGTCGATCGTGATGCCCTGCTCGCGCTCCGCGATCAGTCCGTCGGTGAGCAGGGAGAGGTCGGTAAAGTCCAGCCCCTTGCGTTTGCTCGAGCCTTCCACCGCCTCCAGCTTGTCTTTCGTGATCGAGCCGGTGTCGAAGAGCAAACGCCCGATCAGCGTGCTCTTTCCATCATCCACACTTCCCGCGGTCGCGATTCGTATAATGTCCATATAAAGAATTTTTTGATTTTTGGATTTTGAGATTTCTGGATTGAATCGCTGATCGCTGATGTCCAGATCGCTGATCTTTTCTCCTATCTCCTGTCTCACGTCTCACGTCTCACATCTCACATCCCCCTACAGCGCTTTCACGATCATCCGGATACACCAGATGATGACCATGATGCCCACGGCCACCATCATCGTCTTGCGCGGCAGCTTTCCGGCCAGCCGGGCGGCGATGGGTGCGGCGATGCTGCCCCCGATAAGGAGGCCCAGTACGATGCCCAGGTGCGAGACCCCAACGGTGAGGAAAAAAGTAAAGGCGCTCGAAAGCGTGACGAAGAACTCCGTAAGGCTCACGGAGCCCACGGTATATTTTGGTGAACGTCCCTTGGCAATAAGCGTTGAGGTCACGATCGGACCCCAGCCGCCACCGCCGAAGGAATCGAGGAAGCCGCCTGCGCCGGCCAGCCAGCCGATGCGCTTCGCCTTGCGCTGCTTCGCCGGCTTGCCGAAGGCTTTGACCAGGATCTTGATCCCGAGGAAGCCTGCATAAACGGCCATGATGGGCATCAGCCATTTGCCATGCTGTTCTCCGAGATAAACGAGGAGCAGGGCGCCGCCGACAGCCCCCAGTACGCCTGGGATCACGAGGTGACGAAACAATTTTTTATTGACGTTGCCGAATTTATAATGGGAATAGCCGGAGATGCCGGTGGTGAAGATCTCCGAAGTATGGATCGCAGCACTCATCGCCGTAGGTGGCACGCCGAACGACATCAGCGCCGTAGCCGAGGTGACGCCGTAACCCATGCTCAGCATCCCATCGACCATCTGGGCAAGGAAGCCGGCGATCACAAAAAAGCCGAACTGCCAATCGATCGAAGCCTTTACGCTGATCCAGATCGAAGCCACTGAAGGCAGCGGGAGGTAAGAGATCACCACGTGCCCCAGCACCATCAACAGGAAAGCCAAAACCAATCGGGAGGTCAGTTTGTACCAGTTCGTTTCGGGGATCAGTGTGGTTTTCTTCTGGTGGGCTGCAGGAAAATAAAAGTCGCCGCGGGCAGGCTCCTGGGCAAGGCAAACCTGGAGCCCCCGCGCCTTGGCATCGCTCCGCACTTCCTCGTCGAGCACGACATTGCCCGTGTCTACCACCACCATGGCCTTCTCGGGAAGCAGGTCATCGCTGTATCGCAGCCGCTCCACTTCCACATTAACCCGGTCGGTAAGTGCGGTCCATTCCGCACCCGGGGCTTCCGCGATCAGCAGGACCCGCGCATGCGGACAGACCGTGAGCAGACGACGCAACTGCTGTCTTCCCTTTGCACCGCTTCCGATAAAGCACCAGGAAAAAGCTTCCAGCCGAAGTGGGAGGGCATGAAGGCGCAATGCGGGTTCTACAAGGGTTTTGCTCATGGACTGGTTTTTTTGCGCAGATCCAGGTTATGAAAAAGGAAGAGCCGCGCCGCATGCACATTGCGGTAGCGGTTTCCTGCCGGCAGCTGAACGAACTGGTTGAGATAACCGACCTGCAGGTTGTCGCTTCCATTCAGCTGGATGGCCAGCCCGGCGAAGAGCCGGTTCTGGTCGAAATAATTATTGACCACTTCCTTTCCGAAGTTGACATGCACTTCATCGTTGAGAATGATGGAGAGATCGCCTTTCTTCAACGGGCGATTCACGAGCGGGATCTGCAGCAGGAAGTTGTACCGTGCCCGGAAATTGAACTGGTAACCTTCACCAAGCGTGCTGTCATTCGCGACCCTGCGCCGGTACCGCTCTTCCAGACGCAGGTACTGCATCGTCCGCAGCTTCGAATATTTCGTGTGCCACTGCACCTGCTGCCAGGGACGGTGTTCCGGCTGCACCACTTCCTGGGTACCGCCAACCGGGTAATTGCGGATGAAGCTGTAGCCTGCGGTGAGCTTGGTGTTGTCGTGCAGGTAATACATAATACCGGGACGAATGATCAGGGTAGAAAGGTCGTTGAAGAGCTCATCCTTCGTGCGCAGCTGCACGTCGAACCAGGCGCCCCAGCGGTTGGAGAAGCGCGTTTGGTTGAAATAGCCGGTCCAGACCTGGCTGCGATTATCCACCGATTTCGTTTGTGGGTATGCCGATGCGCAGGAAAGAACCAATATGAGTATGGCCAGGATGTGTTTCTTCATGATGGTAAGTGTTTTCGTAAATCGATCTGATGAAGATAGGACAAGCGTATGGCGTGGATCGTACGGTACTGCCTGCCGCTGCTCAGTTGCTGGAACTGGTTCATATATCCGGCCTGAAGGCTGCCGTTTGGATTGACGCGAAAACGAAATCCGGCGAAGAAACGATTCTGATCAAAATAGTTGTAAACGATCTGCCTGCCGAAGTTGATGCAGAGTTCATCGTTCAGGATCACCGCAGCTTTGTGCGTGCTCAGCCAGCGGCCATGCAGCGGGATGCTGTAGAGAAAATTATAACGGGCCCGGTAATAAAACTGGTGGTCAGCAGCAAGGGTGGAATCACTGGCATAGTTCCTCCGGAAACGCTCCTCCAGCCGGAAGGTCTGCTGCACCGGTCCATGTGCCCATTGGATCTGTTGCCAGGGCCGATGCTCCGGTTGCGCCACGGTGCGGGTCCCGTCCAGCGGTTCATTATGAAAATAAGCATAGCCGACCGTGAGGGCCGTGCGCTCGGAAAAATGATACATGATGCCGGGACGTATCGCCCATTGGTTCAGTCCTGAGAGCCACCCTTCCCTCGTCCGGTACTGACCGTCGAGCCAGAAACCCCAACGCTGGGAAAGGCGCGTCTGATTGAAATAGCCGAACCATACCTGCCTGAATACCAAGGTGGACTTGACCTGTGCAGGTGCAGCGAAACCGGCAAGGAGGGCGATCGATATGGCGTAGATGCGCTTCATGGCCGGGATCAGAAGTAGCCCTGCTTTTTTCGCTTTTCCATTGCGGCTTCCGAGCGCTTGTCATCGATCCTTGCGCCCCGTTCCGAGATGGTGGCGGCGCGGATCTCGTCGATCACCGCATCCAGTGCATAGGCTTCGGAGAGCACGGCAGCCGTGCAGGTCATATCGCCCACCGTGCGAAAGCGAACGGTGGCTTCGAAGGGCACTTCGTCTTCCGTGGTGTTGAGGTAATCCGAATGCGGCCAGTACATGCCATCGCGCTCGATGATCTGCCGTTTGTGCGAGAAATAGATCGAAGGCAGGTCCAGCTTTTCGCGACGGATATAATTCCATACATCGAGTTCGGTCCAGTTGGAGATGGGGAAAACCCGGACGTTCTCGCCCACGGAGATGCGCCCGTTGAGCATATCAAACAGCTCGGGACGTTGCCGGCGTGCATCCCACTGGCCAAAATCATCCCGCACCGAGAACACGCGTTCCTTGGCCCTTGCCTTCTCTTCGTCGCGCCGCGCGCCGCCGATGCAGGCGTCGAGCTTCAGCTCTTCGATCGCGTCGAGCAGCGTGGTGGTCTGCAGCACGTTGCGACTGGCATACTTGCCGCTTTCCTCTTTCACCTTGCCCTGGTCGATCGAGTCCTGTACGTAACGCACCAGCAACTGCATGCCCGTCTGACGGGCCAGCCGGTCGCGGAACTCGATGGTCTCAGGGAAGTTGTGCCCGGTATCGATGTGCAGCATGGGGAAGGGCACGGCAGCCGGGTAGAAGGCTTTGCGGGCGAGGTGCACCAGCGTGATGGAGTCTTTGCCGCCGGAGAAAAGGAGAGCAGGTTTTTCAAACTGCGCGGCTACTTCCCGCATGATATAGATCGCTTCGTCTTCGAGCGCCTGGGGGAAAATATCGGGTTGATTCATGGATGCTGTTTTTTTATTTCACGAGGTGGAGTCCGCATTCCTTGTGCGAGGTCTCCCACCACCAGCGGCCGGCACGGGGATCTTCGCCCTCAGCAGTGGCCCTGGTGCAGGGCGCGCAGCCGATGGAAACGAAGCCTTTATCGTGCAGCGGGTTATAGGGAACGGAAAATTGTTGGAGATGTTCGGTCACTTGCTCGAAGGACCAGTGCAGCAGGGGATTGATCTTGTAGATCTCTTTGTCGGACAACCACTCCACCACCGGCACCTGTTTGCGGTGGTCGGTCTGTGCGGCACGGAGCCCTGTGATCCACACGCCGGTGCCCTTGAGCGCACGGTTCAGCGGCTCCACTTTCCGGATGCCGCAGCAGTGCTGCCGGTTGGCCACCGATTCGTAAAACCCGTTGATGCCCTGCTCCTGCACCATCGACTGCACGGCTTCGGACTGGGGGAAATAAACGTCCACCGGCACCTTGTAGCGAGCCACGGTACGTTCGAGCGTATCATAGGTCTCGTTGAATAGTCGGCCCGTGTCGATCGTGAAGATCTGGACCGGAATGCCATTGCGTGCGATGATATCGGTAAGTACCTGGTCCTCCTGCCCGAGCGAAGTGGAAAATTTCACCCGGCCGGGAAAGAGGCGCGTCACCGCGGCAAGGGCCGCCGCAACGGGCTGCTCGCGAAAGAGTGTGGTAAGTTGTTCTAGATGTTCCATACGATTCATTGGACAATATGCTGCCCTTACAGTTGTTCTCCTGTTCGCATAGACAAGCAAAAAAGCCATTGACCGTCCGTTGGCTGGCCAATGGCTATGAATTATTCAGGATCAGGAATAGGCGTGTAGCGCAGGTAAGGCTTCACCACCTTCAGGCCTTTGGGAAATTTCTTGATTGCATCTTCGGTCGACACGGCCGGAACCACGATCGCATCCTGTCCCGGCTGCCAGTCGGCAGGCGTGGCAAGACTGTGTTTCGACGTCAGCTGCAGCGAGTCGATCACGCGCAGCACCTCGAAGAAATTGCGGCCGGTGGATGCCGGGTAGATGATCATCAGCTTAATGGTCTTGTCGGGACCGATCACGAAGAGTGAGCGCACCGTAGCGGTCGCCGATGCATTCGGATGGATCATATCATAAAGGCCGGCCACTTCGCGGTTCTCGTCGGCGATGATCGGGAAGTCAACCGTACAATTCTGCGTTTCATTGATATCGTTGCGCCAGCCGAAATGCTTGTCGAGCGGATCGATGCTCACGGCCAGTACCTTCACGCCGCGCTTTGCGAATTCGTCTTTCAGCTGTGCCGTGCGGCCCAACTCCGTGGTACATACCGGCGTGTAGTCGGCGGGGTGCGAAAACAGCACGCCCCAGCCATTGCCGAGGTATTCATAAAAATCGATTGCTCCTTCTGTTGTCTGGGCCCGGAAATTGGGGGCCACATCACCTAAACGTAATGCCATATATATCGTTTTATGGATGAATGCTGCGACGAAATTAGGCCAAAGCCATTATCCTACCAAACAAGTAGGGTTTTAACCCACGCTTAACAAGGCCGCGTTTCCTGAACGGGGTCAAACTTAGCTGCATTACCTATGGAAAAATCTGATCTTCCTCAGCCTAGAGCGATTCCTTGCCAGTAGCGAGGTCGTTGAGGGTGCGGTTCTCGAGGATGTTGAGCTGGGCATCGCGCACCGCCTCCATGATCCCGTGGAGGCCGCAGTTCCGCTCGTCGCAGTTCTTGCACTTCTTGTAGAAATACAGGCTGACGCAGGGCAGCATGGCAATGGGACCATCCACGATTCGGACGATGGCGGCGATGGAAGTTTTGGAAGGATGCTCGCGGATGAAGTAGCCGCCACCCTTGCCTTTCTTGCTCTCGAGGATCCCTGCTTTCTTCATCTGCAGCAGGATGTTCTCGAGGAACTTCAGGGGAATGCGTTTCTTTCGCGCGATCTCGGAGATCAGCACGGGACCCTGGTCGTATTTATCCACCAGGTGCGTCAGGGCACGAAAAGCGTATTGGGCTTTCTTCGACAGCATCAGGCCTCTTCGTTTTTCAGCACGATCGTGTAATCGATCTTCGAATTTTTGCCAAGCATGGCGGCAACGCCACAGTATTTCTCCAGGGAAAGGTCAACGGCGCGCTTCACCTTATCGCGATTGTCTTCCTCCATGGTAAGGCGGTAGGTCAGGTGAATGTCGCGGAAAACACGGGGGTGGTCTTCAGTCTGCTCGGCTTCCGCGTCCACGGTGAGGTCGGCAAAGGGCACTTTCATCTTCTCCAGGATATCGACCACATCGATCGCCGAGCAGCCGGCCAGTCCGGTCAGCAGCAGGGCCTTGGGCGAAAAGCCGCCTTTGGCATTGATCTCGATATGCGCTTGCTCCTGGTAAGAATCGAAAGCATGTCCGGATTTCCAGGTAGTTGTTGTTTTCATGATGGCAATTTCGCAGCAAATATCGCAGGGAATATCCAATCGGAAGGTGATATCGGTCACATGGAGGAACTATGGTGTTCTCCAGTCGTTGATCCCTGGCCTGTCCCGAAGCATCGGGAGCCAGGGCTAGTAATGCCAGGGCTAGCAATGCCGACTCCCCTCTCCTTTGGACAGGGGTTGGGGGTGAGGTCACTTTCCATGCTTCTCATTCTGGAGCGCATTCTCCAGGTTCCAGTCCACGCGGGCTTCGAAGAGCTGCTGGCGCACCGGGCAATCTTTTGTGGTGCAGATATGACACTGGAAATAGAGGCAGCCATCACTGTGCACGAAGAGCTCCAGCGATTCGCCGAACTCGCTGCGGATCTGGTGGGCCAGGGCATCGATCTCCTCGTGGGCCTGGTGCACGTTGAGGTACCAGGGCACGGTGAGGTGGCAATCCACGTGCAGCACCGCTCCATACTTGATCACCCGGAGGTTGTGGAGGTCCACCCAGTTGTCGCGCTTCTCGCGGCCGAGGAGGGCCACCATGCGTTCCAGCAGCTGCATATCGGCGGCGTCCATGATGCCGGCCAGCGAAGCACGGATGATCTTGTAGCCGGTGAAGCCAATGAAGAGGCCGAAGGCGATGGCTACCACGGGGTCGATCCAGGTCAGACCGGTGAAATGAATGAGGAGAAGGCCGACCACGATACCGAGTGTGGACCAGGTGTCCGACTGCAGGTGCTTGCCGCTCGCGATCAGTGCCAGCGAGTTGTTGCGCCTGCCCTGCCGCAGGGCGATCGCCCCCAGGATCCAGTTGATCACCGCCGTGGCGGCAACGAGGTAAATGCCGAAGTCGAGTTCCCGTATGGCCACCGGCGCCATGAGGTTGCGCACAGCGCTATAGAGGATGAGCAGTCCGGCCGAAAGCACGAGCGTGCCCTCCACGGCTGCTGAGATATACTCTGCTTTTCCATGTCCGTAGGGGTGATCCAGGTCGCGGGGCTTGGCGGCCACATAGAGGCTATACAGCCCGATGAACCCGGCCACCACATTCACGATGCTTTCGAGCGCGTCGGTGAGGATCGACACGGAATGCGTGCGATAATAAGCGGCGAACTTAGCGATCAGCAGCACCGAGGAGGCGATGGCGATCGATCGCTGCAGGCGGAGGTTGCTGCGGCTTTCTGATAAGGGAACCGACACGAAGGGGATTTGCCGGCAATTTAAATCATCGCCTGATAGCGGTCCTGAACAAAATTCCAGTTCACCACCTTCCACCAGTTGTTGATATAATCCGGGCGCTTGTTCTGGTAACGCAGGTAATACGCGTGTTCCCATACGTCGAGGCCCAGCAGGGGCAGGCCTTTGAAGTCGGCCACATCCATCAGCGGGTTATCCTGGTTGGGCGTGGAACCGATCCGCAGGTGCTTGTCGCCGTCGATGGCCAGCCAGGCCCATCCCGACCCGAACCGGTTCTTGCCGGCGTCGGTGAATTGGGTCTTGAAAGCATCGAAAGAGCCAAAGGAAGAATCGATCGCCGTTGCCAGCGCGCCCGAGGGGCGTTCGGCACCGTTCGGGCTCATGCATCGCCAAAACAGCTCATGGTTGTAATGGCCGCCGCCGTTGTTGCGCACTGTGGTGGAGAACTTCGACACCCGGCGCAGCACCTCCTCGAGGGGCTTGCTGCTGTCGATGCCTTCATTCTTCGCTGCGTTCTGCAGGTTGGTGGCATAACCGGCCGCATGCTTCGTATAATGGATCTCCATCGTGGTGCCGTCGATGGCCTCGGTGAGGGCATTATACGAATACGGAAGCGGTGTTTGCTGGAATCCCGTGTTGCCTTTACCACCCGCGGCCGCTTTCGTTGCCGAGCATGCGGAAAGAAGGGAAGAGCCGATCATGAGGCCGAGTCCAGCCTTGCTGGATTGCAGGAGAAACTGCCGGCGGGATGCTAATGGTGCCATAGGCGGAGATTTATGCAAAAATAGTTCCCGGTGGTTAGAGTAGCGCTTGCTCGCCGGCTCGCAGGGAAAAGACCTCACCCCCAACCCCTCTCCCAGTCCTGCGCCAGAGGCTTCGGCCGGCGGTGCAAGGAGAGGGGA